>CAYTGK010000028.1:0-10286 GCA_964437305.1 uncultured Muribaculaceae bacterium | reverse complement strand
AAGTTCCATTTGAAGAAAATGGAAGATATCAAAAAGTGGAATTAACTGTTACTGATGAAGGTTTTGGTAATGGTTTAGATGGTGGTAGAGTCTCTGTAGTTAAAGACGGTAAAGAAGTTCGCAACGATTTCTTTGGTGGTCAAACAACAGTTCCACTAAACCCATTTGAAGAAGAAGGGGAATATACTGTAACTATTACTGATTATTTAGGTAATGAAACAGAGGTACATTTCACAATAGATAAAAGTGGACCAGAAGTAACTGGAACAGCAAAAAAGGGTAATGAAGAAGTTGATTTCCAAAATGGTGGAGTATATAGTGAAGTAACATTAAATGTAACAGATCCAAATTTAGCCTCAGAAAAACAATGGGGTAAAATGGAAGTTAAGTATACTGATTTAAATGGAAAGACAAACACTTCATTTGATGTGTTTGGAACTAACGGACAAACAACATTAAGTAAAACATTTACTGATGAAGGAACATATGAAGTAACTTTATATGATATGTTAGGAAATAAATCAGAAACAATAACATTCACAATAGATAAAAGTGAACCAAAAGTAACTGGAACGGCAAAAAAGGGTAATGAAGATGTTGATTTCCAAAATGGTGGAGTATATAGTGAAGTAACATTAAATGTAACAGATCCAAATTTAGCCTCAGAAAAACAATGGGGTAAAATGGAAGTTAAGTATACTGATAAAAATGGAAAAACAACAAATAGTTCAGAAATGTTTGGAACTAATGGACAAACAACATTAAGTAAGAAATTTACTGATGAAGGAACATATGAAGTAACTATATATGATATGGCTGGAAATAAATCAGAAACAATAACATTTATCATAGATAAAAGTGGACCAGAAGTAACTGGAAAAGGTTTCATAAAAGATGGTCAAGAAGTTCCATTCGAAGAAAATGGAAGATATCAAAAAGTTGAATTAACTATTACTGATGAAGGTTTTGGTAATGGTTTAGACGGTGGTGAAATCGCTGTAGATATAGAAGGTAATGGTGGCGAGATTAGATTACGTGGCGGTAAAACTGAATGGATAGAGACGTTTGGAGAAAAGGAAGGTAAATACACTTTAACTATTACTGATTCTTTAGGTAATGAAACGGTGGTACATTTTACAATAGATAAGAGTGGACCAAAAGTAGATGTAACAGCAAAAAAGGGTAATGAGGAAGTTGATTTCCAAAACAGTGGAGTATATAGTGAAGTTACATTAACAGCAACTGATCCAAGTTTAGCCGAAGGAAAATTAGGCCAATTAGGTAAAATGTATGTTAAGTATACTGATATAAATGGAAAAACAACAAATAGGTTAACTTCATTTGGACAAGACGGACAAACAACAGCAAGCGAAACATTTACTGATGAAGGAACATATGAAGTAACTATATATGATATGTTAGGAAATAAATCAGAAACAATAACATTTACCATAGATAAAAGTGAACCAAAAGTAACTGGAACAGGTTTCATAAAAGATGGTCAAGTTCCATTTGAAGAAAATGGAAGATATCAAAAAGTGGAATTAACTGTTACTGATGAAGATTTTGTTAATGGTTTAGGTGGCGGTAAAGCCGTTATAGCTAAAGACGGTGGAGTTATCAAACAAGTTTTATTTGGTGGTGATACAAGCTGTCAACTAGGTCCAGAATTATTTGAAGAAGAAGGGGAATATACTGTAACTATTACTGATTATTTAGGCAATGAAACGGTGGTACATTTCACAATAGATAAGAGTGGACCAACAGCTGAGATGGTTGAAATAAATACTAAAGAACAAAAGGAAAGATTAACATTTGACGGAGAAGAAACTCCTGAGGACTATACAATAACTGGCTATGCAAAAGCAGGGGATACAGTCCTTGTAAGGGTAAAATTTAGCGAACAACTATCAGTAAAGCCAACAATAAAAATAAATGATGTCGAAGCTACAGTAACTAAAGAAGATGAGTACACCTATGTTGGCGAAGTAGTTATGGGCATGGGCGACGGAAAAGTAACATTTACTGTAAATGGATACCAAGATTTAGTTGGAAATGAAGGTGTTGAATTAGATAATGACGATATTACAGGTGAAATCGAACAAATCATATTAGACAACACAGCTCCAACTATCACGTATACGAATTCTGACCCTAACCATGTATATGGCTATGATGAAAACCCATATAAATATCATAGAATAAACGCTGAAAGTGGAGTGACCAGGGACCACACCCGTGGTGGAGGAAAACAACTCAAAGATAATGTTTCATCAGAAGGATTATACACAATAACTGTTACTGATGCTGCAGGAAACGTAACAAAACGTGCTTTTATAAAATCTTCAAACAAATCTTTTCTTATAAGTGATGTCGAAGATAGTACATTAATATATCCAACTCCTGAAGGAACAAACAATAGTACAGAAATGAATATTGCAAGTGAAGTTAATTCTAACCTTCCTGAGGGCGTTCAAGAAACAGTAGATAGTACAGAAATGAATATTGCAAGTGAAATTAATTCCAAAGAAATAGTTGATGAAACTCAAAATAGTGTTTCTAATGATGAAGTAGTTGAAGAAGAAACTTCTACTACTTCTGAAATAGAAGAAGATATTACTATGGAAGAGGTTTTACCAGAAGCTACTGATGAAAATTCTAGTGATGAACTAGTAGTTGAAAAAGATGTAGATGATGAATTAAATAACTTCTCTGAAAATAATTAAAAGGTTCAAAGAAGAAAAAACAGAATAAACGCATGAGAAATTATGCGTTTTTTCTGATTAACTATGACATTAGTAATAAAAAAATGTGTAAAGTTTTAAAGGAAATACTTTTAAAGTATTTTTTTTCTTTTGAAGATATAGTATAATATCAAATAGAATAGAGGGATAAAATGATAATTAGAAAACCATATGCTTTTTTGATAAAGTATTTTAAAATAATTCATATAATCTTATTTTTATTAATGGTTTATATGTTGTTTAAAGTTCGGGGAGTTTATGTTTTCTTTGATACTTTTTTGAAAACAGGTACTTATACTTATGTTGCCAATATTGCTAGTCATTATGTTAATGTTTTAATGTTAATTGCATCTATTGTATTAGTTGCACTTATGCTTTTAATATTCTTTCTGATGAAACAGAAAAAGAAACCAGTTTTTTACTATATAAGTGCTACTATTTTCTATTTTATAACATTTGTTTCTTTAATTGTATTCATGAGTGTATTTAGTAATTTAGAATATCAAACTTATTCTAATCAAGCTTTAGTTATATATCGTGATTTAGCTATGGTTTTATATTATGCAAATTTTTATTTTTTAGCTATTGCTTTTATAAGAGGTTTTGGGTTTAATATTAAAAAGTTTAATTTTGAAAAAGACCTTAAAGAATTAGATATAACTGAGGCTGATAGAGAGGAAATTGAAGTTGGAGTTTCTTTTGATGTTTCTAAAGTTTCTAATTATATAAGAAAGAGTAAAAGAAATTTGGGTTATTATTTTAAAGAAAATTCATTTGTTTTAATAGTATTTGCAGTTATTATTAGTTTATCAGTTGTAGCTTATATTTCTATAGATAAGTTTGTTCTTAATAAAACTTTTCATGAACAAGATTTAGTATCAACAAATAATTTTGATTATAAAGTTAATGCTTCTTATATAACGAATAAAGATAAAAATGGTAATATTATTAAAAATAAAAATACTTATTATTTAATAGTTGATTTTAATGTGTTAAATAAAAATAAAAATAATTTAAAAATAGAGATTAAGAATACAAGAATTAAAATAAAAAAAGATTATTATTATCCTGTTACTAGAGTTTCTTCAAAGTTTAATATTTTAGGTACTAATTATAGAGAACAAGTATTGAAACCTAATAAAGATAGTAATTATATAATGATTTATGAAATTCCTAATGCTGATTTAGAGAATGAAAGGATAATTTTAGAAATATATAATGGGAAAAAAGTAAATAATGGGGAAGCTACGTTTTATTATAAAGATGTTTCTTTAAAGCCTTATGTTTTTAAAGAAAGTGAAACTCAGGAGTATAAGATAGAATCTTCTGTAGATTTAAGTAATACTTATTTAAAAAAGGGGAATTTTAAAATTAATTCTTATGAAAATTTTAATATTATTGATTATACTTATAATAAGTGTAATAATAAATGTAGTGAATATAAAGCTAGTATAGTTCCTAGGAGTGGTAAAACATTAATAAAAATTGATTATACTAGTGATGTTAAAGTTAATTTGTTTAATTATTTAAAGTTAGAATATCAAGTAGATAATAAAACATATAATATTAAAAATTCTGATATTCAAGTTGTTACTCCAGATAATTATCCTGAACCTGTTCAAATATTAGAAGTTCCTGATACAATGGCTAATGCTAACTCTGTAAAGTTTATTTTTGATTTATGGGGTTATAAATTTTCAATTGAATAGTGTCAAATTGATGTAAAAAAGATAAGTTTATTATTAATAAGTTTCTTATTATGTAGTATACTTATAGAGATAGGAGTGAAATTTCAATGTATTTATTAACAAAATCTATATTAGCAGTTATGCTTGGGTTTATTTCAGCAGTTATCCTTGGATTTTTTTTAATACCATTACTTAAAAAAATGCATATGGGGCAGAAGATTAGTAGTTATGTATCAAGTAGACATCAATCTAAAGAAGGAACTCCTACTTTTGGGGGTTTAATCTTTATTTTACCAACTTTGTTAGTAGTTTTTATCTTATTAATAACTGGAAAAATGGATTTTACAGAAGATTTAAAAATTGTTTTATTTGTGTTTATTAGTTATGCTTTTATTGGTTTTTTGGATGATTATTTAAGTCATAAGAAGGGGCAGAATGAAGGTTTAACTGCTGTTCAAAAGCTTTTGTTACAGTTAATTGTTGCGATTGTTGTCTTTTATCTTTATATAAAAAATGGGGGACAGACTTCGTTAGTTGTAGCAACTCTTGGTATTAATATAGAGATGAAATGGTTGTATGGAATATTTATTTTATTTATCTTAGTTGGTAGTAGTAATGCTGTTAATTTAACAGATGGGTTAGATGGTTTAGCTGGAGGTTTGTCGGCAATTGCTTTTATAGCTTTCTCATTAATATCTTTAATGGTTGGTTATACTGACATGGGAATATTCACTTTAATCTTGACTGGTGCTTTAGTAGGTTTCTTATTTTATAATGCTTATCCTGCTAAAGTGTTCATGGGGGATACAGGCTCGCTTGCTTTAGGTGCAACAATGGGAATAATTGCTATTTTAACTCATAGAGAGATAACACTTTTAATAGTTGCTTTTGTTTTTGTAATTGAGACTTTATCTGTTATTATTCAAGTTATTTGGGTTAAATGTTTTAATAAAAAATTATTTTTAATGACACCACTTCATCATCATTTTGAAAAACTTGGAATGCCAGAAGTTGATATAGTTAGAATGTTTTGGTTAGTTGGATTAATTCTTGCTATGGCTGGAATAATCTTTGGAGTATGGATTTAGAACCAATTGGTTCTTTTTTTTGTTATTTTTAGAAAAATCGTGAATAATAATAGTGGTGATAAAATGAGAGTATTAATAACAGGTGCTACTAGTAATATAGGGTTTCAAGTTGGGGTTAAGTTAGCTAAACTTAATCATTTTGTTTATTTGACAGTTCATCATGATTATGAAATAGAGACGGTTTTAGAGAAAGTTCAAAGATTAAATTTAGAGAATAATATAGAGTGTTTTAAATTAGATATTACAAATGAATTAGATAGAAAAAAGATAAGAAAATTAGATGTTGATTGTTTAATTAATAATGCTGCTATTGGAATTGGTGGTTCGATGTTAGAGCTTCCAGTTGATTTATTAAAAGAAAATTTTGAAGTTAATGTTTTTTCAAGTTTACGATTAACCCAAACTTATATGGCTCATTTATTTAGTGAGGGTAAAAGTGGAAAAGTTATTTTTATGTCATCAATTGCTGGTATTATTCCAATTAGTTTTTTAGGTAGTTACTGTGCTACGAAAGCTAGTCTTATTTCAATTGCTACGGTTTTAAGACGGGAAATTCGAATGCTTACTGATAAAATTCAAGTTAAATTAATTGAACCTGGAATTTATAATACTGGTTTTAATGATGTTATGATTGAGAATAAGTTAGCTAGAGAAAGTTTTTATTTTGATGATTTAGAAAGTATTAGTTTAAAACAGAAAAAATTATTTGAACTTGTAGGTCATGATGATTTAAATAGTATTAGTAAAAAAATAGTGGAAGCAGTGTTAGATAATTCAAATAGGCTTATTTATAGAGCTCCATTAAGTCAGGTTATAATGGCAAAACTGTATATGTTATTATTTAGATAGTATAAAAATTAATAATTAAGATGGAATAGAAAAACTTAAAATTACAGATATTTTGAGTTTTTTTAACTTTACAAATTTAAAAAATAATTTAAAAAAATATCTTTTAAGATTGTAAAATTGTTTCCTTTGTGATATTATTTTATTATATGGAGGTATTTATGGAAGATAAGGATAGCAATAATGATTATGATGAAAATATCGAAGATGAAAAAGAAAGAAAAGGGATACCATTTTTCCTTTTATTCCTATTTACAACAATTGGTGTTTTATTAGCATTAGGTTTATCTTTTTCAACTATTAGTATATTACAAAATAATGAAACAATTAATTCTCTTATCTCTAAAATAAAAGGTGATGATGAAAAATATGTCATTACTTATTCCGAAAATACAGGTGGCTATGCTGGGGGAATAAATTTAGTTAATCAATTTCCAATACCTGATTCCCAAGGTAAAGCTTTTAAGGGGGAAGATTATGTTTATGTATTTTCACTTATTGTAGGGGAGAAGACGGCTGGGGCATATTATGAACTTACGGCTGTTCCTGATATAACTAATACTTTAGATGCCTCTGCTGTTAAAATATATTTAGAAAAGAATGGAAAAGGCGTTGATAATTCTTATCGGGATAATGGTAAAGTAAAAGTAGTTACTGATTATTCTAAGAGTAAATATAATGAAGCCCAAGGAGTTGTTATTTATAGTGATACGATAAGCGAATCTGATGCTAAAAAAGGACGAATTGATTTTGTTATGCGAATGTGGATATCAGAAGATGTTAATTCGGCTGAAAATTTTTCAAATAGAACCTTTGGAGTTAGAGTTAATACTTATGCAGCCTTTGTAGATAGGTGATATCATGCAAAATAAACAAGTTAATACATTTTTTGGTAAAGTTAAATGGTGGTTTAATTTTATAACATCAATTATTATGAATTCTATTATGGTTATTTTAATATTAATTGGAATTTTATTTATAGCTTATTATATTGATGTTACTAAGAATACCAAAACAGGAAATTGGAAACCTCCATTATATGGAGCTTATGTTATAGTTAGTACAAGTATGGAGCCTGTTATTCATGTTCAAGATGCGATTGTTATTAAAAGAGTTGATGAACCTAAAATTGGTGATGTTTGCACATATTTATCTCAAGATCCAAGATGGTTAGGTATTAAAATAACCCATAGAATAATAGGTATTGATGTAGATGAAAATGGTAATCGAGTATATATCTTTAAGGGGGATGCTAATAATACAGCTGATCCAATGCCAGTCTCAAAAAATCAAATTTATGGAAAAGTAATCATGAGGATACCTAAACTCGGTTATATTCAAGTTTTCCTATCTCGAGCTTATGGTTGGATTATAGCAATTGTAATACCTTGTGTTGCAATTATAACGTTTGATGTTATAAAACTTGGTAAAACAATAAAACAAAAGAGAAGATTAAAAAGAGGTGAAAAATGAAAAATAAAATTTTACTTGTATGTGGTGGTTTATTATTAGTAGTATTTTTAACGTTTGGAACATATTTTTGGTATACATTTTTCTTAAATGCTAGTGCAAGTTATGGAAATTCGTCAGGTAATGGTTCAGGTGGCGATATTGTCATGAATGATGATGGAAATAATGTTGTTGATACAGATGTTAATAATCATTCAGGAGATAATCTTGATGAAGTACCATCTTATAATTTCCAAGTTCAAAATACTAGTAGTCAAAAAGGAACTTATACTTTATATATTGAAGATGTACCAGCTAATGCTGTTAATGATGGCTGTAAAGAGGATACTTTATTAAAAAGAGAACAGTTAAAGTATCAATTAATAATGAATGGTGAGGTTATTAAAGAAGATAGTTTAGCTAAGATTGAAGATAATATTTTAGATGAAAGAAGTATTGATGGTAATAAAACTAATACTTATAAACTACGAATTTATATCTCAAAAGATTCTAAAGATTGGGAAGGTAAACATTATCATTATAAAGTAGTTATGAATAGGGAGAAATGATATGAAAAAGTTTATGCAAGATTATTTAAAAATATTTGCCTATACAGCTATTGGTTTAGCTATGATTATTAGTAGTTTTTATTTATTAATGAACTATTATCATAGTAAAGAAGTCGATAGAAGTTTGTATATTACAGAAAAAGATATAAATTATACAAATTATCAAGATAAATTAACCAAAATAAAAAATAATTTAACTACTTTTGCTAATAGTTCTAATACTAATTCTAATTATCAAACAATGTATAGCAAATTGACTAGTTGTAGTCAAGTTTTAGATAAAGAAGGAATGTTATCTCAAACTAAAGTTAATAAATATTATAAAGCTTTTGATGTTTATAATTTAGGCTCAAATTTTCAAACTAATGCTTTAAATACTTGTTGGGCTTTGCAATTAAGTTACTTAACTGATGAGGAGTTACTTCCAAAAGAATTTGAAGATATAGCTCCTCTTGTTAAAAATAATATTGAAACCATAAATAGTAAGATTGACTTTGCTATGGATGAATTGCAAAATAATAGTAGTTATTTTATGACAACTCGAATTACATCAGCGACAGTTAGAAATAATTTAAATTCAGATTATCAAGCAATTGCATCTTCTTATAATGATTTTGCTAATATTATCTTGAGTCTTTCTGAAATAATTAATAATGGAGGTAATAGTAATGACTAAAATATTAAATAAAATGTTCTATTATTTAAAGAATATAATGTTACCTTTATTAATGTTTGCAACAATTTATATTGTTATGATGATGTTTCAAAGATTAGAAAAAGAACCATTTGGTGCTAATTTTGGAGAATTTTTAGGAATTATTTTACCTTTTATAGTTTTAATAATTTTACTTATTGTTAATACGTTCTTAAAACATGATGAAGTTAGAAATTCTTTATTTTATAATTTAGTTTCCTTTATGGTAATGTTAACAATAGCTATTTTTTGTTATCGAGCAATGTTTGATAAAAATATGGTTATGTGGCATCGTTATAAATATAATATTAATTTTACTTATTTTACAGATCAAATAGCACCTTTTAAAGTTATGTTATATTTATTGTCATTTAGTAATGTTATGTTAATTATTAAAGGTTATTTAAATAATAAAGATAAAGTGAAAAATAAGAAGAGTTTGGAAGTTGAATAAAAGTATTAATTTTAAACATGATATCTATGGTGATATTATGTTTTCTTTTATTATTCGTGTTTTAATGAGTTTATTTATAATTCTTTTAGTATATACTTTATTAAATAAAAAAGAAATTGGTATTCTTGAAGTGATTATTTTATTGTTTATCTTTAATATTTGTCTTTTATCTTTATATCGAGAATTAAATATTATTTATATGGTTATTTTATCTTTAATAGTAATAATTGCATATTATTTATATGATTATTTATATAGAAAAGATATTGCAAGAAGAGTTAATTTTGATGATAAAGTTCTTATAAATAGAGGAATAATTAACTTTAATGAACTTATTAGAGCTGGTTATAGTTATGATGGTTTATTATATAATTTAAGAAAAAGAGGAATTAAAAATCCTAATTTAGTTGATTATTGTATTAAAAAAGGGAATGATTTGATAATATTTAGAAAAAATAGTATTAATAATTATCCAATTAGTATTATTATAGATGGAAAAATTTTGAAAGATAATTTATTTAGTATTAATAAAAACATTGAATGGTTAGAAAAAAGGATAGATGATGCAAATTTAAAACTTAAAAATATAAATTATGCTTATTTTAAGAATAAAGAAATATATTTTATAACAAATTAAGTTAAATAAAATTGGAAAATTAACAAATTATAAAAATTATATTAAAAGCAATTGACAATTATGAAATAAGTGTTATAATTTAGTCATAAATATGTTGATTAGGACATGATTTATTAA
>CAYTGK010000027.1:0-10353 GCA_964437305.1 uncultured Muribaculaceae bacterium | reverse complement strand
ATAGATTTAAGAGTAAATACGAAAAATAATAACAAGTTGTATGAGAAAGTGAGATGTGATTATGGATTATAGTTTTGAAAAATTTCAAAAAAAATTGATGTTTTTTATAGAGTTAAGATGAAACATGGAGGGGGAATTTTTACAATTATTTTGAAAAGATAAAAAGAGATGAAAATATTAATTTTGAAAATATTATTACTTATTTATATGAGAAAACAGGAAATGTAGAGCCATCATTTTCAAGTAAAATGCTAGCTACAATAAATCCGAATATGCCAATATGGGATCAATATGTATTAAAAAACTTAAATTTAAGTACAAAAGATGCAAAGGGAAAGGATAAATTAAAAAATAGAATAGAAGTGTATGAAAAAATACAAGAAGAAGAAAAAAGACTGCTAGAAGAAGATAAAAATATTCAACAAACAATCAAAGATTTTAAAGAAAATTTTCCTAAATCTGGTTTGTCTGATATGAAAATTTTAGATTATATATTATGGAGTATGAGATAACAACTTACAATTTGTGTTAGTAAGAAAAATAGTAATTTGCAGAAATGGAGAAATTATGAAAAAAATATTAACTATTTTATTATGTGGGGTTATGATTTTAGGAATTACAAGTTGCAATGATTCCAAAAACATAACTGATGATAGTCATACTTTTAAGGGAACTATATTAGAGTGTAGTCAAGAATCTATGATTGTTAAACCAAATGAAAATGAAAATGTGTTAAAATCTAGCGATAAATTTACTATTGAATATATCAATAACTTTAATTCTTGTAATGTTGGCGATGAAGTAAAAATAACGTATATTGGGGGTATTAAAGAAAGTTATCCAGCCCAAGTAGATACTACTAATATTGAAATTATTAAAGATTTTGATTTTTATATTACGAAGTCAGAAATTGATAATGATATTAGATATAATGATTATTTTACTTTTAATGATAGAAAAATTTATTTAGTAGGCAATATTAATCAGTTTTATGTTGTAGATTTAGGAAAAACTATGATGTTAAAAGAATATATTTCAGATGCAAATCGAACTATGGATAGTAGTATTAAAACGATAACTGATAGATTAGAATTAAAAGATATATTAAAAGATGGTGGAACAACTATTTATAAGTCAAAAGAAAAAGATATTACTATGATTGTATGTAACACAATGACTGAAAATAAAAACATCTATATAGGTGATTATTCAATCGAATATGAACAAGATATGTGTAAATAAATAGTGTATGAAAAAATGAGAAGCAATTATGAATAATGAGATTGGATCTAATATTATTAGAGATTAATGATTAAATCAACATAAGTTGATTTTTTTTGTAAATAAGGATAATACAATTAAAACATATATTTTATTTAACACATTTATATAAAAAAATATTTCAGGTTATGTTATAATATTGATGAAATGAATAGTTTTGTAAGGAGAAACAATTCTATGAATGAAGTGATAATAAAATTAAAAAAAATAATTGGTAATCATTTAGATAAAAAGATCTTAGTAGTTGGGACTATGGGAAGTGGAATAGAACAAATTTATAAAAAAATGGCTGGAGAATTTTATAATCAAGTATTTGATGAATTATTAATTGAAAATTTTGGCTATATAGATCCCTTTTATATTCCTCGTGAGGAACAACAAAAAATAGAAAAAATGATTGAAGTTAAAAAGGGTATACCTTTATTTAGTTATAAAATTATAGATTCTGATATTGTTATTTTTTTATATGTGAATCCTAAAATATTACGAATACTATGTTTAAAAGAAAATATATCATATACTAATTCTCTAAATTTGCAACAAAAATTAATAGATGAGTTAAAATCAATTAACAAACAGATAATTACATTGAATTTATATGACATTAATTTAGATAATATTGGTAGGAATGTATATATACTTGATGATGAAGAGTATTTTTTAACAGATAGAAAAGAAATGGATACTGAATACAATTTTGAAGATTATTCATTTCGTTTTCCTTACATAAAAAGAGTAACGGAGTTTAATGATTTAAAAAGAAAAAGAGGCTTTCTTTTAGTAATTAATGAAAAATATTTAAGTGATGAAGATTACATGGAAATAGATAAAAAAAATAGAAAACTATTTAATCAATTCAATTTAGTATATATTATAACGCAAGATCCCCAAAAACTAAAAATGTTTCATATTCGATATACTAATATTTATTTTATTGATACGGAATATTTAGATGATGATACCTTAATAGATACTTATTATGATTATATTTTAGGTAGAAAAAAAAGAAAATTTACAAAAAATAAAATAGAACTTTTAGATAACATACATTTGTATTTTAAAGATAAAAAAAATATAAAGACTAGTGAACTAGCTAAAGACTTTAATTTAAATGTTCGCAAAATAGAACGTCTTATGAATGATTATAATGAAATTTATAAAAATATTGGATATGATTATAGTAAAAATGAATGGTATATAATTCACTAATTACAAATATAAAAATATGATTATTTCCTTTACAATTAAGGAAAACAGTAAAATAATAATTGTCGTTTAAAAAAGTAAAAAAATAATATGATATAATGGTAATGTAATTTGAGAAAGGAAGATTTTTATGACAAATGAAAAAGATTTAGTTAAAACAATATTAAAGGATGATATAAACTTGGTAATAACTCATGACATGGATTCTTCTTATGATACAACAGCAATACTTACTAATGTAATTAATGAAGTAGCCATCAAAGATAATAAAAAAGTTTTATATGTTACAAGTCCTGAAGAAGGTATCGAAGATCGGGAATGGTATATGGCTAATTTAGTGTCATTAATATCAGGAATTGATGTTACGACAACTCTAGCTTATTTGTGTCCATTTAGTAATACTCTAAACGCATATGATAGAAAAGAAGTTAATAAATTACCAAATTCTAATAAATTTATTGAAGCATTAGAAAAAATAAAAAATAGTAATTTGGAAATAATATCGACTGCTTATAACAGTGATCCATTATATTTTATATTTGACGATCAATATTCTAAAGAAAGTTATGATTTGATTATAATCAAAAATTTTGACTTGATTGAAAAATTTATGTATTTTAAAAATGATAAGTATAATGAAAATAGTGATATGATTTATTCAGACATGATTAAACTTTTAGAAAACTATACTAGGAAACATCATGCAAAAATAGTATGTGTCGATTGGTCTATGTTTTCATATAGTAAAAACAAATTTTTTGAAAATTATAATATTGTCCATGTTTCAACAACAAGAGATAACCGTACTTATAATTTATTTAATGGTAGTGAAATTACTTTAGATGATACTAATAAAATAATAGAATATGAGCCAAAAAATAGTTTAATATATGATACTTTTAATAACTTATTTATTGAACGTGGTTTAGTTGCAATTGGAACGAAAAATAAAAAGTTTTCAAGTTCGATAATTAATCTTCTTAATAAATATTTATTTAATAGAAAAACGCAAATTAAATTTTGTGATTTTTCAGAAGATGACTTTTCAGAGAATGACTTTTTAAAAAAATTATATGAATATGAGAATTATCCTGATTTTGATTGGCCTGATGATGAAGAGATATTAGATTATGCTTTATCTTTTATTGATGATGTTAAGCCATATGACTATTACATTATTAATGATTTAGAAACAATGGCGAAAAGAACTAAAACGTCTATTAAAGACTTATGTGTAAAATTATATCAATTTTCTAAATTTGAACATACTAAAGTAATGATTTTAAGTTTAAAAGATAATTTTGAAGATAATCTAAGTGAAACTTATCAAGAATTATTTAAATTTGTTAATTATAGTATAACATTGTCTGATTATGATGATATTGAATTTTATTTTACTTGTAGTCCTGTTACTTGTCTCAATGATCATGCTAAGATTAATAAGGAGAAAAGTAAGAAATTTATTTTTAAATACAAAGATGAGGAAATACATGAATGAAAATATAAGTATTTTGACTAGCAAAAAGCCTAGAGAAAAGTTTCCTTTATTAATTAACATTTTAAAAGAATATGGTCTAAATCAAAAAAAGAAAATATATCTACAATCATTTGAACTTTATCAATCTTATTATGTTAATCATTTAATTGCCTTAATTTCAGGAGCTGATTTTCTCTTGGTTGAAAGCTATATGTTCCCAACTGGAGCTAAAAGTAGAGACTTAAAAAAACGGCGAATCAATGGTTTAAAATTTGTAAGTGCTATTGAAAAAATAAGAGATACTAATATATGTATAAGTGATTCTAAAATATTTGAAAATGAAAGTTGGTTAGATTATGTCTTTGATTTATCATCTACTAAAGCATATCAAGTAATTATAATAGATAATTTTGAAGAATTTATTCGAAAAACAAATGAAAATATTAATGTTATAAAATCAAAAATTAATAAATATTGTCAAAAATATAAAGCAGAAATCATTTTATTTATGGATGATAAAGATATTTTAAAATATGATTTTTCAGATTGGAAAATATCGAGTATTGATAGCCCGTTTCATTTTGTTTTTAATAATAAGAATTATAAACTATTAAGTGTAGAAGAAAGGATGGTCTAAATGGAAAGAATTGAATTTAAAACTTTTACCAAAATGAGTAAAAATAGTATCATTGATTATCAAGATTTAATAAATTATGCTAGAAAATTAGACCAAAGGTATATAGCTATTACAGATTATAATAGTATTCAAATATTTCCTATGGTATCTAAATACTTAGAAGAAAATAACATTACAGATTTTAAAGTAATATATGGTACTGGCGTAACTATGTTAGTAAATGGCTTGCTAATACCTGTTACTATTCTTGTTAGAAATCAAAATGGTTTAAAGAACTTATATAAAATAATTACTAAAATTAAAACAACTAATGTAAAGAAATTTAATAAGGAAGTAATTACAAGGAAAGAATTAGAAAATTTAAAAGATGGATTACTTTATGGAATAGATGTTATATCTATGTATGAT
The DNA here is from genome assembly GCA_964437305.1 of uncultured Muribaculaceae bacterium. Taxonomy (GTDB): domain Bacteria; phylum Bacillota_I; class Bacilli_A; order RF39; family UBA660; genus RUG591. The sequence goes on along the minus strand of CAYTGK010000027.1, from coordinate 5,344 downwards.
ATTTATGATAATTTAACTGATGAACAAATTGCTAGTGATTTAATACGTTATGATTTTATTGAAGTTAGATCATTAAAAGACTATCAAGATTATATAAAACAAATTATTAATATAGCAGATGATATTAAAAAAATAGTTATAGCAACAGGAGATGTTCATTATTTAAGAAAAGAAGATAAAAAAGATTATCAAATATTATTTTCTTTAGAAGGTGATGAATATTTAAGGACAACTAAGGAAATGAAAGAAGAATTTAAGTTTTTAAAAGACAACGAATTAATAGATAAAATAGTTATTAAAAATCCTAATAAATTAGCTAATTTGATTCAAGATATAGAAGTAATTAGTAAAGAAAGATATTTACCTAGAATAGTTAATAGTAAAGATATTTTATTAAATATGGTGTATCAAAAAGCTTATGAACTTTATGGTAAACCATTACCTGAGTTAATTCAAAAAAGATTGGCTGAAGAATTATATGGTAAAAATGGAATAGTTACCTTACATTATGAAAGTATTTTCTTAATTTATCAAAAATTAGTAGAATATTCAAATAGTCTAGGATATCCCGTTTGTGTACGTGGTATTATATCTTCTTCGTTTGTTGCTTATTTAATGGGGATAACTGGTGTTAACCCTTTAGTATCACATTATTATTGCCCTGATTGTCAAAAGATAATACTTATGGAAGATGATTGTTGTGTTGATTTACCTAAAAAGAAATGCCCTAAATGTCAAAAAATAATGCAAAAGGATGGCTTTAATATAAAGTATATTCCTTTAGGTAACAAGCTAGGTAATATTAGTATAGATATAAATTTTGCTATTGAAATTGAAAAAGATTTAGAGAAATATTTAAAAGATACATTTGGTAGTAATAAAGTTTATAAACTAGGAGTAGCTGTTCTTAATAATGAAGAAGATGCTTCTAATATAGTTGATAAAATTTGGCAAAAAGATAATAGAAAATTAACACTTGATGATAAAAAAAGGTTAGCTTCTAATATTCTTGGAAGTAAAAAATTCACAGAAATTCATCCTAGTGGGTTCTTGATTGTTCCTGATTATACTAGTGTTTATAATATTACTCCTATTACATACTCTCGTTATAATAAGGAAGATAAACTCATCTATTTAGATTACCACTACTTAAAAAATGTTTTGATTATTAATCTTTTATATCATAACAGTGTAAGTATTTTAAAAAAGTTAGAGAATGCTACCAACCAAAAAAGTGAAGATATAGCCCTTGATGATAAAGAAACAATGGTTTTAATTAGAAGTGGTAATACAGATGGTATCTTAGAAATTGATACGGATATGGCTAGAGAGATTATAAAAAAGGTTAAGCCAGAGAAATTTAATGATTTAATAAAAATAATAGGTATTACTCATAGTGTAAAAACGTGGGATAATGATATTGCTTTTAAAGATATGATTAGTTGCAGGGAAGATATTAGCAATTATTTAGCTAAAGTTGGAATCGAAGAAACTAAATCTTTAGAAGTTATGGAACTTGTTAGTAAAGGAAAAGTTACTAACAATTGCAAGTGGAATTTATTAAAAGAAGATTTACTTAATAATGGGGTTAAGGAATGGTTTATTAAAAATTGTGAAAAGATAATATATTTATTACCTAAAGCTCATATTGTATCTTATGCTTTATTAGTATTTAAAATAGCATGGTATAAAACTCATTATCTTGATAAATTTAAAGAAATAGTATATAACAATTGTAAATGATTAGTAAAAAATAAATAAAAAAGTGAGGTTATAAAATGAAAGTAAAAATTTTAAAAGGAACAAAGCAAATTGGGGGTTGCATTACAGAAATTACTAGTGAGAAAGGAACTAGAATTATTATTGATTTTGGGGAAGACTTACCTGATGAAGAAGAAATAAAAAATGAAAAGTTAAGTGTAGAAGGTTTAACTAAAGATAGTGATAAGAAGTTATATGATGCAGTTTTTATTACGCATAGTCATAGTGATCATATTGGTCTTATTGGTGATATAAGAGATGATATTCCTATATATGTTGAAAAATATTCAAAGATAATTAATGATTTAACTTGTGATTTTACTAATCATGCTCTAGTTACTAGAGATATTATAAATTTTGATTTTAATAAACCAGTTAAGATTAAAGATATTGTAGTAACTCCATATTTAATTGATCATTCTGCATTTAATTCATGTATGTTTTTAATTGAAGCAGATGGTAAAAGAATAGTTCATACAGGTGATTATCGTAATCATGGACGAAAAGGTAAGATTTTTGATAAAACTTTAAAAGAAATTGGTCAAGTTGATTGTTTGATAACTGAGGGAACAACGTTTAGTCGTCCCAAAGAAAAATATAAAACAGAAGATGCTCTTTGCATAGAAGCTGTTAAATTATTTGAAAAATATGATGATGTTTTAGTTTTACAATCATCTACTAATATTGATAGAATTGTAACTTTTTATAAAGCAGCAAGAAAGACAAAAAAGAAATTTGTGGAAGATTTATTTACAGCATGGATTACATCATCTCTACCTGAGTCTATTCCTAGTCCAACACATAATTTTTGTGATTTGTCTGTTTGGATATCTAAGAATAATGAAAATCGAAAAAATCCACCATATTTTATTGAAAAATATGTAGAACCTATGGTAAAATACAAGCGATGTGAGCATTTTAAAGATAATGTTTGTCTTTTAGTAAAACAATCAATGTTAAAAGATATAAAAATGTTAAAGACTGAAAAACATAAGTTTAAAAATGCTTGTCTTATTTATTCAATGTGGGATGGTTACTTAGAAAAAGATGATATGAAAAAGTTTATTGAGGAGGTGAAGAAACTTGGTATCAAATTTGAATATTTACACACATCAGGTCATGCGGATGAAAGTGCTATGAAAAGAGTAAGAGATATTTTAAAACCAAAAATAACAATTCCTATTCATACTGATAATAAAGAAGTAGCTAAGGATATTTTTGGTGATAGTGTAATAGAAATTGAAGATGGAGAAAGTATAAATATATAAAAATGGAGGTAATTATGGAATTAAATGAATTAAGAAGATATTTATATAATCATAAAGGAAAAGATGGTAAAAAAGATTTAGTGATAAGAATTAGGGAAACTGGCGATAGTATTTATTATAAAGGAATAGAAGCATTTGAGATAAAAAATGATTGCATTGAAGTAGTGGATAACATTTACCAATTAAATAATGCTTTCATTAAGAGTCATAAAGAAGAGTTAGAAAATAGTCAAGAAAGACAAAAAATTTTAAATACATATGTTGATATGCGTAATAAGTTAATAAATTTAAAACTATTGAAAATTCAAGAGCAACCTACTATTGAATTTGAGAAAGGTGATGGAGAATCTTATAAAGATCGTATTGCTGAAGTAAATGATAATAAAGAAAAAATAATAAAAAATATTCAAATCCAGCTTAAAAACAATAATTATAAAAAAGATGTTGAATTAGATCAAGATAATGGTGATGGTAAATATAAGTTAAAAATAAATACTAATTGTCTTGAATTAATTGATATAGAATATATTGTAATGAATGCTTTTGTAAATTTCAATGAAGCAGAGTGGAAAGAGCCCAAAAAGCGATATTTGAACCAAAACGTATCTGGATGGAAAAAGCCTACTAATAAGGTGACAGAAGTTATTCGTAAAAATATTAAAGAAGTAGATAAAGAATGTTTAGAAAAAATATTAGATACTATTAAAGAATGTATAGATGAATATTTAAAAATTTCTCCTGAAAACGAAAGAAATTATCAATCACAATTTATGCTAAGCGATGATACTAAAAAGAAACTTATCTATGAAATTAAAAAGGCTAATGGAAATAATATTTCTTATAATGATATAACTGTGAATGATTATGAATATTTATATCCTTTTGAAAAAGAATATTTTATTTTAAACACAGATGGGCGAATAGATTGTATTTTCTTTGATATAAAAGAAAATGAGAATGCAGATGTATACTTAATTGAATTAAAAGTTAATGAGAATGTTCTTGGAGGTAATAATGGAGTTCATAAACATTTAAGTGATATAGACAAGTTGTTAAAAAAGGATAAAGAGACACTAAAAAGAGACTTAAAAACATATATGAATTATCGTTGCGATGCTTTAGATGAACAAAATAAAAAGATAGAAGAAATCAACAATATTCATTTTTGGACTATTATTGGGGTAACTGATGAAATACATAAGGAAATATGTAAACAGTTATTAGATATTTATTTTAAAAACGATTCAGAATCAAAGAAATTTGAACCTTTAAAAGATTATATGAAAAATTTAAAAGAAAGTGAATGTGATGTTAGATTTTTCTTTGATGATTTCAACGATTATAAAATAACTCCTAATGAATTAGAAGAGTATAAATTTGAAAATTAATATAAATAGAATGAAAAATAATATAAAATAAAAAGAATAATTGAATTAACTATAATAAAGAAGAAAATAGAAAAAACGCATTTATTGAATAGATAATTTAGAGAAAAAATATAATATTATTTTAATTTATTATGAAAGGTAAAAGAAATAGTTTTTCTAAAAGTTTAGAGAAACTTTTTTCTTTAGTAAACCACAAGTGTGTGTAAAAAAATAAAATAAATACTAAGATTACTAGTGATGAGGAAATTATGAATTAAGAAAATCAATGTCATTTTTACTTATTCTTATAATATCATTAATATAAGTTTCTCAATTTGATTTGCCTAATGCTATATTTTCCTAGGATAAAAACATGATAAATCTATTAAAAGTATTGGAAAAGAAATTGAAATATTATATAATGTAAATGATATAAATTATTAGATGTAAATATTTTTAACATAGAGTAATACTTATACATACGAGCTTAAAAGTAGCAATAACTTGGTAAGAAATCCTACGAAAGAAGAGACACGTTATGAATAAAAAAGTAATTATATCAATTTGTGTTGTAGTTTTAATTTTAATAATGGGAGTATTTGTTTGGACTAAGGTAAACAATACATTTGATAAATCTAATCCAATAATATTTGAGCAACAAATAAATGATGATTATATCAGTATAATATATAAAGGCAAAGAATATGTGCCTTATTCTAGTATTACTTCCAAAGAAAGAGAAAAATATTTAGGTTATGTTGGAGAGGATAAACAAGATGAAATATATAATTTAAAGGATATTTAGAAGAAGAAGGGCTAATTAGTTATTTAGATTCTAAAATTATGAATAACTGTATGTTATTAAAAGAAAAAAGTGTTACAGATATACCAAAGGGATTAACTTCTGAATATGAATGGAACAAATTATCTGATTTAGATATATTTTAT
>CAYTGK010000026.1:0-10640 GCA_964437305.1 uncultured Muribaculaceae bacterium | reverse complement strand
TAATAGAAAACAATGTTTACAAAAAAATAAAAAAGTTGTATAATCTGTAAGAAATGTGGAAGTGGTAAAAATGGAATATGATATTATAATAGTTGGTGGTGGTCATGCTGGATGTGAAGCTAGTTTAGCATCGGCGAGACTTAAACATAAAACATTATTAATTACAGGAAATATTAAAAATATTGCCGATATGCCTTGTAATCCTAGTATTGGAGGTCCAGCTAAAGGAATATTAGTACGAGAAATAGATGCTTTAGGTGGAGAAATGGGAATTAACACAGATAAAAGTCATTTACAATTAAAGATGTTAAATACTAAAAAAGGACCAGCTGTTCAGGCATTAAGAGCCCAAGCTGATAAAATAACTTATCCTAAAGAAATGCTAAAAACTTTAAATAAACAAAAAAACTTAACTATAAAAGAAGCTATTGTTGATGATTTATTAGTTAAAAATAAGAAAGTATATGGAGTAAAACTAGAATCTGGTGAAGAAATTTTCAGCAAAATAGTTATTCTTACAACAGGGACTTATTTAAAAGCTGATATTTTAGTTGGCTCAAGTAGAACTCCTGGTGGACCACATGGTGAAAAAGAGGCCAAGAATTTAAGCGATAATTTGAAAAAATTAGGGCTTACGATTCAAAGATTAAAAACAGGTACTCCCGAGCGGATAAAAAAATCATCAATTGATTATTCTGTTTTAGAAAGAGAAGATGGTGATAATATTCTAAGAACTTTTTCTTATGATACCAAGCCTTTATATAAAATTGAAGATCAAATACCATGTTATTTAACATATACAAATCAAGAAACACATCAAATTATTAAGGAAAATCTAAAGAAATCAAGTATGTATGGTGGTTATGTAAGAGGAATTGGCCCAAGATATTGTCCTTCAATTGAGGATAAAGTTGTAAGATTTAAAGATAAAGAAAGACATCAACTATTTCTTGAACCAGAAAGTAAGTATTATGATGATATTTATTTACAAGGTTTTTCGACTAGTATGCCTTATGATATACAAGAAAAAATGGTACATAGTTTAAAAGGTTTAGAGCGTGCTGAAATTGTTAAATATGCCTATGCTATTGAATACGATGCAATCGATCCTCTTGAAATGAAACCAAGTTTAGAAAATAAAATAATTGAAAATTTATTTACAGCTGGACAAATAAATGGAACAAGTGGTTATGAAGAAGCAGCTGCTCAGGGCTTAATGGCTGGAATTAATGCTAGTCTTAAACTTCAAGGGCAAGAACCATTAATTTTGAAAAGAAATGAAGCTTATATTGGAGTTTTAATTGATGATTTAGTTACTAAAGGGACGAAAGAGCCTTATCGAATGCTAACTTCCCGAGCTGAATATCGTTTATTACTTCGTCATGATAATGCTGATATTCGACTTAGAGAATATGGACATCAAATAGGTTTAATTGATGATGCAAGATATCAAAAGTTTCAAGAAAAATTACATAATATAGAAGAACTGAAAACTTATTTAAAAGAAAATAAAGTTTTGCCAACTGAAAAAGTGCTATTTGAAAAATTAAATACCTCCCCTATTCTTGATGGTATTACATTATATGAATTATTAAAAAGACCTGAAGTTAAAATCACTGCTTTAAAAGAATTTGGTAAAATACCTAAAGAGTATAATAATGATGTTTTAGAACAAGTAGAAATATTTATTAAATATGAGGGATATATTTTGAAAGAAGAACGGGAAGCTAATAAATTAAAAGAATTAGAAAACATTAAAATACCTGAAAATATTGATTATCAAATAATTCCTAATTTAGCTAGTGAAGGAAGACAAAAACTTTTACAAGTAAGACCAATAACATTGGGGCAAGCTTCACGTATCAGTGGTGTAAATCCATCAGATATTGCTGTTTTAAGTGTTTATTTAAAGAGGTTAACTCATGAATAAAGATGAATTTATAAAAGAAGTAAAAAAAATTGGAATTTTATTAGACGAAGAAAAATTAAACAAGTTAGATAAATTTTATAATCTATTAATTAATTGGAATGAACGTATTAATTTAACAACTATTACGAAAAAAGAAGATGTATATATAAAACATTTTTATGATAGTTTAACGCTAATTAAAACTATTGATTTAAAGAAAAATTTAAAAGTTTTAGATGTTGGTACAGGGGCTGGATTTCCTGGAATAGTTTTAAAAATTGTATTTCCCAATTTAAAAATTACCCTTTTAGATTCTTTAAATAAAAGAATAAATTACTTGAATGAAATAATTAAGGAACTTGATTTAAAAAATATTGAAACAAAGTGTATAAGAGTAGAAGATTATGCTAAAAGTAATATAGAAATTTATGATTTAGTTGTTGCTAGAGCTGTTGCTCATCTTGGAATTTTGATAGAAACGTGTATGCCACTTGTAAAAGTTGATGGATATTTAATTGCAATGAAAGCCAATGCCAAAGAAGAAATTCAAGAATCTTTTAAGATTTTAAAAGAAATAAAAGCTAAACTAATTACGATTAATACCTTTAATTTACCAATTGAAAATAGTATTAGAACGCTTATAAAAATTCAAAAACAAGAAAAAACACCAAATAAATATCCAAGACCTTATGGAAAAATAAAAAAAGAATATCATAAATATGAAAAATAAAAATTTAATATTTTAGTTAGACATAAAATAACAATTACTACGAAAGGTGTTTTTCTTTTGGGAAATTTTATAAAATAAGAAAAATATTTAGAAAAAAATTAGAAAAAAGATTGAAAAAAAAATTAATTTAAGGTAATATATTAATATAGATGAATTCTAAAAAGAAAGAAGGGATTGTATGAATAACGATGAAACAGAGAATAAAATTGTTTATTTAAGATTAGATGATATTCTTCCTAACCAATTTCAACCACGTGAAGTTTTTGATGAAGCAGGGTTAGAGGAACTTGCTGATTCAATAAAAAAACATGGTATCATACAACCTGTTATTGTTAGATCCCAAGGGGATAAATATGAACTTATTGCAGGAGAACGAAGATGTAAAGCAGCAGCTCTTGCAGGGCTTACCAAAATTCCTGCAATTGTTCGGGAAATGGATGATAAAGAAAGTGCCAAAGTATCATTACTTGAAAATTTACAAAGAAAAAACTTAAGTGCAATTGAAGAAGCTAGGACGTATAAAAAAATTTTGGAACTTGATAATATGACGCAAGATGACTTAGCTAAAACAATGGGTAAAAGTCAACCAGCTATTGCTAACAAAATAAGACTTTTAGGTCTACCAGAGGAAGTGCAAGATGCTTTAATAAAAAATCAAATATCTGAACGACACGCGAGAAGTTTATTAAATGTAAAAGATAAAGAACAACAGTTAAAAATGTTAGATAGAATTAGAAATGAAAGATTAACTGTTCGAGAACTAGATGCCGAAATAAAAAAAATAGTACAACCTATTAATCCTAATGAAATCTCTAATGAAGATATTACAAGTAATAAAATGGAAAAAGAAGACGGAGGTGAAAAAGAGATGCCTCATGATAATATGTTGAATGATGGTATGGAAAGTAATTTCAATAATGATAATAATGTGAATAATATAAATGATAATATGAATGATAATAATGTTAATAATATGAATATGGGAATGGTAAATAATACCCCTGAATCATTTATGTCAAATAATCAGTTTGGAAATATACCAAATTCTTATGGAAATTTTAATAATATGGGTCTTAATGATTATAAAGGAAATGGAATGTTTAATAATATTCCAAATTTCAATAATCAAAATAATCAAAATGCTATGTCAGTTTCTAATTTTCAAGGTGGATTTTCAAATACTTCAACCAATAATTTTAATGAAGGTTCGAAATCATTTATAGAGTCTCAACCAAATATAGAGCCTCAAGTAGAAAAACCAAAAAATGATGAGAGTATGAGTTTTAATGCTAATCAAAATAATTTCAATAATACTCTTAACTCTGATATACCAAATTCCAGTCCAACTCAGTTTGTTGATATGCCTAATAATGATTTTAATTCTTTAGGATCAATGTTTGATGGAAATACTAATAACAATCAAAATATGCAACAAGATTATTCTAATAATAATAATTATTCTAATAGTAATTATTCAAATAATGATAATAATAATAGTTCTAGGTTTATTAGTCAAATAAAAGAAGATACTATTAAACCAAAAGAAAATCAGTTTTTACCAAACTTTGATACTCCCAATAATTTCAATAACGCTCAAAATAGTTTTAATGATATGTCTAATATGAACAGTTTTAATAGTCAAAACAATTTTGGTATGAATGAATTTTCCAATCAAAATCAGAATGCTTTTGGTAATAATTATAATAATAATATCAACAACATGAATAATCAAAGGACAGATTTTAGTAATTCAGGTATAGATAATTTTAATAATTCGACTAATAGTTTTCCTCCTTCTGTAAATAATAACAACAATAATATGCCATCTAATAGTTTTTATAATAATCAAGGAGGCTTATTCAATCAACCTTTAAATATTATAAGTGTTCCTCCAACGGATAGGAATGATTACCAAGAAGAAACTAAAGAAGAAAAAGCAGAAGAAAACAAAGAAGAAAAAAGAGAGGAAGTACGAAAAGAAGAAAAACGTAATTTTGATAAAGAAAAAGAAAACGAGGAAAATACTGAGGAAAAAGCAAATCAAGATGAAATGGATAATGACACAAAAGAAGATTTTGATAATCCTTTAGATGATGCTTATGAAGATATTTTAAATGCTAAACCAGTACCTATAAATCAAGAAAATGATGAAGGAAATGAAGATGAACAGAAAAAGATAAATGAAGAACAGTCAGAAGAAGAAAAAGAAAATAAACAAGAAAAGTCTGAAGAAACTGAAAATAAAGGCTCTGAAGAAGAAGCAACAGAACTTTCTGAAGAAGTTGAAGTAATAGGAGATGAAAATTCAAAACCAGCAAGCAAAGAAGATATAGATAGTGAAAAAGAAACAGTGAAAAAAGAAGATTATATTAGTCTTGATCCAGTAAAAACAATCTTTGATGCGAGAGGTGCTGTCTATGAACTTAAAAAAACAACCGATGCTATTAAACAAAATGATATAAAAATTGATACTGAGGAAATAGAGTTTGATGATTATTACCAAATTACTATAAAAATAAAAAAATAATTAAAATATAGCAATAATCATTTATATTAACCAATAATTGTTAATGTACTTTAGCTTTTTAAAAATATTAAGTTATAATAAAAAAATTATTAATTACCAAGAAAATAAAAGTAATTGATAATTTTTTGTATAAACTTAGTAAATATCTTTGCTTTTTTGTTAATTTTTGATAAAATATATTTGACAACATTTAGAGAAGGTGGTATTCATGGGAAAAATTATTTCATTGGTAAATCAAAAAGGAGGAGTTGGAAAAACAACAACCAGTATTAATTTAGCAGCTTCTTTAGCTTTACTTGGTAAGAATGTTTTACTAATTGATTTAGACCCACAAGGTAATGCAACGACTGGGTTAGGTATCAATAAGGGAGATATTGAAAAAAGCGTTTATGATTTATTAAGTGGAGGAGCTACGATTGAAGAAGTTATTATTAAAACAGATTTTAAAAATCTTGATATTATTCCATCGACAATTCAATTAGCTGGAATTGATATTGAATTAATGGAAAAAAGCAAACAAGATTCTAGTTTTAAAAGATCTCATCAATTAAAAAATAAATTAGAGACTATAAAATCTAGTTATGACTATTTAATAATTGATTGTCCACCTAGTTTAGGAGTGATAACAACGAATGCACTTACAGCAAGTAATTCAGTTATAATTCCTGTTCAATGCGAATTTTATGCTTTAGAGGGAATTACCCAATTGTTAAATACAATTATGCTTGCTCAAAAGAATTTAAATCCTCATTTAGAAATTGAAGGGGTATTATTAACTATGCTTTCAAAATCTAATTTAGGACTTGATGTAATTGAAGAAATTAGAAGTTATTTTAAAGAAAAAGTATATGATACAATCATACCAAGATTAATAAGACTTGCTGAGGCTCCTAGTCATGGCAAGCCAATTGTTGCTTATGATCCCAAAAGTAAAGGGTCTGAAGCATATATAAATTTGGCAAAGGAAGTGATAATGCGTAATGGAAACACCTAGAAGGAGAGCGTTAGGGAAAGGTTTAGAAGAATTATTTGGAGGAGAGGTTTTAGATATTGAGACCCTAGAAGAACAGATTGTTTCAGAAACTCCTAAAGAAGAAATAATAGAAGTTAATATAAATGAGCTTCGTAGTAATCCTTATCAACCTAGAAAATCTTTTGATGAGGATAGTTTGAATGAATTAGCAAATTCCATAAAAGAACATGGAGTTTTTCAACCAATTATTGTTAAGAAAAGTATAAAAGGTTATGAAATTGTTGCTGGCGAAAGACGTGTTAGAGCAAGTGCAATTGCTGGGAAAATGACCATTCCAGCGATAGTTCGAGAATTTAATGACCAAGAAATGATGGAAATAGCCTTACTTGAAAATTTACAAAGAGAGGATTTAAACCCTATTGAAGAAGCTTTAGCATATCAAAGTTTAATGGAAACACGAGGATATAATCATGAACAATTGGCTGAAAGAATTGGAAAAAGTCGTAGTTACGTTACCAATGTAGTTGGTCTTCTTAATTTACCAGATTCTGTAAAAGATTTAGTTATTGCTAGAAAAATTCCCATGACTCATGCTAGAACTTTAAGTAAAATGAAAGATGTAGCCAAGATTGAAGAACTTGCTGATAGAGTTATCAACGAAGGGTTATCAAGTTATGAGTTAGAAGAAATATCTCAAGGAAAAGAAGTAGAAAAAAGAAATAAGATGGAAAGACGGGAAACAGAAGAATCAAAAACTTATAAAGCTATGCAAGAATTATTATGTGAAAAACTTGGAACTAAGGTTAGAATTCGTGGCTCAAAAATTGAAATTAATTTTCAAGATTTAGCTGATTTTAACCGAATTATGGAAATTCTTAATATAAGTGAGTGACATTATGGAAGAAAAAAAATATGATATTGGAACCATTCTTACAATGAAAAAAGCACATCCTTGTGGTGAAAATAAATGGGAAGTTATTAGACTTGGGGCTGATATTAAGATAAAATGTTTAAATTGTGGACATGTTGTTATGTTACCTCGAGTAGAATTTAATAAAAAAATAAAGAAAATTGTATCTAATGGTGATAAAAATGAATAGAAAGAAAAAATTACGATTAAAAAAGCCAAGATTACATCCTGTAACTGTATATATACTTTTAACTATTTTAACAGTTATTTTAAGTGGTATTTTAAGTAAGATGAAATTTCAAACGACATATAGCACAATAAATCAAACCGACCTTTCAATTGTTCAAAATACCGTTATGGTAGAAAACTTGTTTAATTTTGATGGACTTAAATATATAATTAGTAATGCTGCAACTAATTTTATTAGTTTTGCTCCTTTAAGTATGTTAATTATAACTGCTATTGGAATGGCTGTTTTGATGTCATCGGGGTTTTTAGATTTTTTATCTAAGCACGTATTTTCAAAAATCAATAATAAAATTATAACTTTTTTAATAATTTTTATTGGAATAATATCAACAATTATTAATGATATAGGTTATGTTATTCTAATTCCTATTGCAGCTGCTATTTATGAAATGAAAGGACGAAATCCGTTATCAGGAGTTATAGCTGCTTTTTGTGGAGTTGCATTTGGGGCAGGGACGACCATTTTTGTAGGGTCTGCTGAAGTATCATTAATTCCTTATACAACAAGTGCTGCAAGACTTGTTGATGGAGCTTTTCATGTTAGTTTATTATCTAATTTATATATAATGATAGCAGCAACAATTATTCTTTCAATAGTTGGGACAATTATTGTTGAAAAGCTTATAGTACCAAAATTTGGTCGAGTTAAAAAAGAAGAAGAAAATGAAGAACTTGAAGTAATTGAGAATCTTGATGAAGAAGATGAAGAACAAGAAAGATTAAATACAGAATATAATGAAAAAAGAGGTTTCCGTTATGCTATGATTGCTGGAATAATCATGATAATTTTATTTATTTATTCTGTTATTCCAAACTTACCTTTATCAGGAATGCTTCTTGATATGACAGAAGATACTTATTTAAAACAAATATTTGGTGAAAATTCTTATTTCCAAGATGGTTTTACTTACATGATGTCTTTACTCTTTATTGTCGTAGGATTAGCTTATGGGATAGGATCTAAAAAATTCAAAAATGACCGAGATATCTTTGAAGGATGTCGAGATAATTTAAAAAATTTAGGAGGAATTTTAATTCTTATTTTCTTTGCTTCTCAATTTATTTTTGTGTTTAGAAAAACAAATATTGGAACTATTTTAACAGGAATAGTTGCTAATGTAATTGATAGCATTTCTTTTGGAGGAATTGCTCTGTTAGTAATTGCAATTTTGCTTATTGCAATAGTTAATTTATTCTTAACTACTCCTCAAGCAAAATGGGTAATTTTAGCTCCTGTTATTGTTCCACCTTTAATGCAATTCAACATATCTCCTCAATTCTTACAATTTGTCCTTCGAGCAGCTGATTCCATGACTAATGGTATTACTCCCCTATCAACTTTCTTTGTCATATTTATTGCTTTTTTGAATATTTATAATAAAGACAAGGATAAACCAATTGGAATATTTGGTGCGATTCGCATGATAATGCCATATTGTTTAATAATTTCATTAACATGGTTGCTACTTTTGATTGGATGGTATATAATAGGTTTACCAATTGGACCAGGAGTTTATCCAACTCTTTAGTTTAATAATATTAAAAAAATAAATATGAATGGAGGATGAAGTATGAGTTTAAAAGCAGGAATTGTAGGACTACCTAATGTTGGAAAATCTACCCTATTCAATGCTATAACTAAGCAAAACATTTTAGCAGCTAATTATCCGTTTGCAACAATTGATCCTAATGTTGGGGTTGTAAATGTTCCAGATATGCGAATGAATGTGTTAAATGATATGTATATGCCTGAAAGATTAATTTTAGCAAGTTATGAGTTTACTGATATTGCAGGACTAGTAAAAGGAGCTTCAACAGGTGAAGGATTAGGAAATAAATTCTTATCCCATATTCGAGAAGTTGATGCAATCGTAGAAGTTGTTAGATGTTTTGATGATTCAAATATAATTCACGTAGAAGGTGGATGTGATCCAATTCGTGATGTTGAAATAATTGATTTAGAACTTGCAATAAGCGATTTAGAAATTGTAAATAATCGATTAGATAAAGTTTCTAAAAAAGCTATGACTACCAAAGATGCTGATTCTTTAATCGAAGTCTCGGCTTTAAATAAAGCCAAAAAGGCTTTAGAAAATGGAGTTCCATTAAGACAAATTGAGTTTACTGATGAAGAAAGGATAAAAATTAAATCTTTTCAATTCTTAACTATGAAACCAATCATTTACCTTGCTAATATTAAAGAAGATGAACTTGGAAAACCTGATAATCATTATGTAATTGCTTTAAAAGAATATCTAGATAATACAAGTAAAGTTATAAAAATGTGTGCTAAAGTAGAAAGTGAATTATCAGAGTTATCAATTGAAGAAAAGAAGGAAATGTTAGCAATGTTTGGTGAAGAATCTAGTGGACTTGATGAATTAATTAGTACTACTTATGAAATATTAGGTTTAAAAACTTATTTTACAGTTGGAAGTGATGAAGTAAGAGCTTGGACTTTTAAAGATGGGATGAATGCTAAAGAATGTGCTGGAATTATTCATACTGATTTTGAAAAAGGATTTATTAAGGCAGAAGTCATGAGTTATGATGATTTAATTGCATGTGGAAACGAGCTTAAAGTTAAAGAAGCAGGAAAATTAAGAATAGAAGGAAAGGATTATTTAATGCAAGATGGTGATATTTGCCATTTTCGCTTTAATAGGTGATAGAAATGTATAATTTTAAATATGATATAATAGATTTTTTAAATGAGATACCAATTTGGATTTGGATGCTAGGAATATATTTCTTAATTATTTTTGCTATAGTGGCAATTGTAATTTATATAATATCTAGTTTAGGACTAATGAAATTTGCCCAAAAAAATAAAATATCAAATGCTTGGTTAGCATTTGTTCCTTGTGCTAGATACTATATAATTGGTAAATTAGGTTTTGAAATTTATTCTGAAAAGAGCAATCCTGTTTTAACTTGGGTATTATTTGGTCTTAGTTGTGGAACTTTGTTGTTGTATCGACATTATAATCAATTATTAAGAATAGGAGTTGTTGTTTTAAATGCCATTGCTTTTTATAGAATCTTTAAAGCAATTAAGCCTAAAAATACATTTGTTTTAACATTGGGAACGGTTTTAATCAAAAATTTAGGAGGAGTTTTCTTATATGCTATGAAGAATACTTTAGATGATAATGAAATAAAAGAAGCTGTTGTTGTAGAAGAAAAAGAAAAAAGTTCAGAAAAATCTGATGTAAAAGCTAAAAAGAATGAAATGGAATCAGGAACAAAAGAATATCCAAATTTTTGTTCTAATTGTGGTAGTAAGTTAGTTAAAAAAGCTAAATTCTGTAGCAATTGTGGAAAAGCAATAAAATAAAAATA
>CAYTGK010000025.1:0-10865 GCA_964437305.1 uncultured Muribaculaceae bacterium | reverse complement strand
TTGGTGCGGGTAACAGGAATTGAACCTGCACTCCGAAGAACTAGTTCCTAAGACTAGCGCGTCTGCCAGTTCCGCCATACCCGCTTAATATGTTGGTGGACCCTATAGGACTCGAACCTATGACCGATCGGTTATGAGCCGATTGCTCTAACCAACTGAGCTAAGGGTCCAATAAACATTTGCTAATTTATAATATCATACTTAATGCATTAAATCAACATTTTTTTTGAAAATTTTGTTTTGCTTTAATTTTAGAAGAGCCTTTTTACGTGGACTTATGTTATTTTTTTCTTCTAAAGTCATATCTGATAGATATTTACCTTTATATAAAAAGATACTATCAAAGCCAAAACCATTACCAAATTTTTCCTTTTTAGCAATACTTCCCTTTAAACGATATTCATAAGTTACTAAATTAATTCCATCAAAAAAGGCAACACTACATATAAAATAACAAGTTCTATCATGTCCTTCTACCATTTTTAAGATTGCTTGATTTCTCTCACTATCAGTTTTATCTGCTCCTAAGAAACGATGTGTTAAAACTCCAGGAAACCCATTTAATGCTGGAATTTCCAAACCACTATCATCGGCTAAAGTTGGAATGTTTGTAATTTTATAGACTTCTTTAGCCTTTAAAATAGCATTATCTAAAAAAGTTTTTCCAGTTTCTTCAATTATAATTTCTTTATCAATATCTTTAAGTGATAATACTTGACATTTTAAAATTTCACTTACATCTTGAACTTTTCCTAAATTACTACTAGCAAATAACATAATATCACCTTTATAATTGTAGATTAATATTCTAATTTTGTCAAATAACATTTACAATTAATCTTATTAATAATATAATTAAATAGGTGATTGTATGTTTGAGAAGAAAAAAATATTAATTTTAGGAATGGCTAGAAGTGGATATGCTTGCTGTAAAACTCTTGTAAAACTAGGCTGTCAAGTTATTTTGAATGATAGCAAAGATGAAAACAAGTTAGATAAAGATAAACTAGCTGAACTTCGAAAATTAAATGTGCAGATTATTCTAGGTAATCATCCTGATAATCTTCTTGATGAAACCTTTGATTATATTGTAAAAAATCCTGGAATTAAAAATAATCATAAGTATGTGTTAAAAGCTAAAGAGTTAAAAATACCTGTTATCAATGAAGTTGAAGTAGGGTATAATTTACTCCCTCATAACGTCAAATTAATTGCTATAACTGGAACTAATGGCAAAACAACAACAACAACGTTAACATACAATATTATCAAAGAATATTATCCAAATACTCATTTAGCTGGTAATATAGGATACCCTTTATGTAGCATTCTTAATACTATTAAAGAAGGAGATATTTTAGTCATGGAAATATCTTGTCAGCAACTAGCCAATCTTAAAACTTTTCGACCAGATATAGCCATTTTAACAAACTTAAGTCCAGCCCATATTGATTTCTTTGATGATTATGAAACTTATAAAAAAGTTAAAGTAAAATTATTTGAAAATCAATCTGAAAGTGATTATGCTATTCTTAATCATGAAAATTTAGATAGTTTAGCAAGTTGTCAAAATATTAAGGCACATAAACTATACTTTTCAAGTAGAGAAAAAATAGATGCTTATTTAAAAGATAATGATTTATATTATAAAGATGAATTTATTATTAATAAGAATGACTTAATTATTAAAGGTAGTCATAATGTTGAAAATGCTTTAGGAGCAATTATAATAGCTAAACTCATGAAAATTCCAACGGAAGTAATTCAAAAAGTTTTAAGGAAGTTTCGAGGAGTAGAACATCGGTTAGAATTAGTTGATGTTGTTAAAACCCGTAAGTTTTATAATGATACAGAAGCTACAAACATAAAATGTACTCAAATTGCTTTAGAAGCATTCAAAGATAATGAGATAGTTTTATTTTTAGGTGGGCTAGAAAGAGGACAAGATTTTCATGAGTTAACTAAGTTTATGTCTAAAGTGCGAGTTATAATTGGAATTGGAGAATGTAGAAATAGAGTAAAAGAATTTGCCGATAGTTTACACTTAGAGTGTCATATTTTTGAAACTTTAAAAGAAGGATTCAAAAAAGCTATCGAAGTATCAAAAGAAAATGATATAATATTATTGAGTCCAGCTTCAGCTTCCTGGGATCAATATAAAGAGTGTGAAGAAAGAGGAGATGAATTTAAAAAATTAGTAGGTAGGTATAAGAATGAAAGTAATTAAAAATAGAATTTATAAACATTTTAAAGGCGATTATTATTTAGTTCAAGATATAGCAATTCATTCCGAAACTAAAGAAAAATTAGTTTTATATCGTAGTTTATATGGAAATGGAGAATTATATGCAAGACCCTTAGAAATGTTTATGGAAGAAGTAGATCATCTGAAGTATCCAGATGTAAAACAAAAATATCGCTTTGAATTACAAGATATTAAAAGTATTAAGAAATAGGAGGAAGAATATGAAAATAGCAAATGTAATTGGAAGAGAAATATTAGATTCAAGAGGAAATCCAACAGTTGAAGTGGATGTTATTTTAGAAAATGGTGTAATGGGAAGAGCAAGTGTTCCAAGTGGAGCATCAACAGGAGAAAGAGAAGCTTTAGAACTTCGTGATGGTGATTCAAGATATATGGGAAAAGGAGTTTTAAAGGCTGTATCTCATGTTAACAATGAACTTAAAAAATTAGTAGTAGGGATGGATGTCTTTGACCAAGAAGGTCTTGATAGAGCCATGATTAAACTTGATGGTACCAAGACTAAATTAAAATTAGGGGCTAATGCAATTTTAGGTGTTTCCATGGCTTCTCTTAAAGCAGCTGCGAAAGCAAAAGGACTACCTTTATATAAATATGTTGGAGAAGGTCGTACTTTACCAAAACCTATGATGAATATTATAAATGGAGGAGCGCACGCCGATAATAATCTTGACTTTCAAGAATATATGATTATTCCTAATGCTGATACAATTAAAGAAAGAGTAAGAATTGGAGCAGAAGTTTTCCATACTTTAAAAAATGTTTTAAAAGAAAAAGGTTATGTAACAAGTGTAGGAGATGAGGGTGGCTTTGCACCTAATTTAAAAAGCAATCAAGAAGGCTTTGATTTAATTGTTGAAGCTATAAAAAAAGCAGGTTACAAACCTGGTATTGATGTAAATCTTGCAATTGATGTTGCAGCTAGTGAATTTTATAACAATGGAAAATATGAATTAAAAGGTGAAAATAAATCTTTAACAACGGAAGAATTAATTACTTATTATGAAGATTTAATTAACAAATATCCAATTATTTCAATTGAAGACCCTGTTGATGAGAATGATTGGGAGGGATTTAGTTTAATTACTAAGAAATTAGGTGATAAGATTCAATTAGTTGGAGATGATTTATTTGTAACTAACATTGAATGTCTTCAAAAAGGAATTGATAATCATGCAGGTAATGCAATATTATTAAAAGTTAATCAAATTGGAACAATAACTGAGACTATTGAAGCAATTAATTTAGCAAGAAAAAATGGTTATAAAACTATAATATCCCATCGAAGTGGGGAAACAGAAGATACAACGATTGCCAGTCTTGCAGTTGGACTTGATTTAGGTCAAATTAAAACTGGTTCCATGTCAAGAACAGATAGAATTTGTAAATATAATGAATTAATTCGGATTGAAGAAGAGTTAGAAAGGTAACTTTTCTTTTATTTACAATTTAAGAAACTTATTATATAATAGATATATAATTGAGGTGCTTATGAATAAGAAAGGTTTTACAACAATTGAACTTTTACTAACAATGGTTTTAGTTGTTGTTATTATGTCAACTATTACAAATGTTACCTATGTTTATCGTGATAGAAGTAATTACGAAGAATTATTAACAGAAGTTACCAATTATAAAAATAATGTAACTAAAATTATTTATGATGATATATTAAGTAAAGATGATAGAAATGCTAGAGTTACATCAATGCAAAAAATTGATGAAAAGAATTATCGCTTAGTAACTAGTACGAAAAATTATGTTTTAGTTATTCATAATCAAGATTATCAAGTTGGAATAACCTATGATTCAGTTGATTATTTAGTACCTGGTTCGGAAGATGGTTTAGTAACAATTGAAGATATTAATTATTATGAAGATGAAGTTAACAATTTATATAGTTTAGAAATTGTCTTTAGACATCGTAATTTAGATAAAAATTTTAAAGTAAAATTTGCTATAACATAAAATGCAAAATCAAAAATACTAGGCTACTAGCAATGATACCATGAGTGATTCTTGCTAAAAAGTAGTCTTTATATTTTAACTTATAATCACTTAAAATACTAAATACTTGCATATGAATACTAAATCCACCAAAAGAAATAAAAAAAGTAATTATAGAAGCTTTAATAATTAAAGGAAGATTAGTACTTGATATAAAATAAATTCCTTGTGTCATTTCTAAGATTCCACAGATGATACTATTAATATTATTATTAAAAGGAAAGTTTGCTTTAATTAAAGAAGTAATAATCATAAAAAAGGTTATAATACCATAAAGTAAAAATAAAATTTTAATAGTATTTAAAATAGAATTGGAAAGGCAAGTAACAAAACTTTCTTTCTTTTTTTCTTGAATAGTATTAGTACTTTCTAAATTAACATAATAATTTCTATTAATTAGTCCGATTATTATATTTGTTAAATAATGAACAATTAAAATAATAATACCAATTTTCTTATTAGATAGAAAAGTAACTCCAATACTTTCAATTATAAATAAGGGATTGGAAAAGTGGGTAAATAATAATAACTTTTGAGCTTCATAAGTATTAATAATCTTATTATCAAGAAGATTTTTTATATATTTACTATTACTAGGAAAACCTGATAGAGTTGAAAGAAGAAAAACAAAAGAAGTTTCTTTTTTTAATTTGAAAACTTTTTCCATAATTGTTCCAAATATTTTTGATAAATAATAAATAGCATTATAATTCAAAAGTAAATCAACAATAATATAAATAGGAAAAATAGTTGGAACTAAATTATAAAACCAAATCTTAGTACTTTCGTAGATAGAGTTAATAACAATATTTGAATGGTCAAATACCTCAAATAAAATTAAAAAAATAATGAAACAAATAAATAAATTAATTTTTTTCTTCATAAATATCCTTATTTTTGTTATAATTAAGTAGGTGATAATTGTGTTTACTAAAATATATGAAAGTATTAAAAATTTTATTAAAAATAATTATAAAGAGCTTATAGTTTTTATAATTCTATTTACAGTTTTAACTTTTCCACTCCCTTATTATATTTATATTGGAGGCGGGACAATTGATTTAGAAAAAAGAATTCAACTTGAAAGTAATGAGAAAGGTAGTTATAATTTAGCATATGTAAAGCAAATTAATGCTACAATTCCTACATATTTACTTAGTTTTGTTTTTAGTAAATGGGATACAGAAAAGGTTAGTAGTTACCAAGTTACGGAAAATGAATCAACCAAAGATATTGATAGACGTGAAAAACTTTATTTAGAGGAAGCTAATTCTAATGCTATAATTAATGCTTATACTTTAGCTGATAAAAAGGTTGATATTAAAAGTAATGAATATAAAGTTATTTCTCTAAGTTCAGAAAGTGATACTGATATTAAAATAGGAGATACTTTAGTAAGTGTGAATGGCGTATCGGTTTCTAATAATTCAGAATATCGAGAATATTTAAAAAGTTTAGAAGTTGGAGATACTCTTAAAGTTAAAGTTTTAAGAAATAATAATGAAGTTGATTGTTATGCTAAATTAAAAGAAATAGATGGAGAGAAGATAATTGGTTTATATTTAGTTAATATTTATGATTATGAAGTAGAACCTAAGATTGAATTAAAGTTTAAGTGGAATGAATCAGGACCATCAGGTGGTTTTATGTTAGCTCTTGCTATATATGATAGATTAGTAGAAGAAGATTTAACGAAAGGAAGAACAATTGTTGGAACAGGTACAATTGATGCTAATGGTAATGTTGGAGAAATTGGTGGAGTTAAGTATAAGTTAATGGGGGCTGTTTCTAAAAAAGCTGATATCTTCTTTGTTCCAAAAGATAATTACAAAGAAGCTATGGAAACTAAAAAGAAATATAAATATGACATTGAAGTCGTTTCAGTAGAAAAACTTGAGGATGCCATTAAATATTTGCAAGAAAATGATTAAATAGTTAAGACTATTAAAATTAGATTTAGTTTAATAGTTTTGCTGATTTAATTTTTTTGTTTTCTAATTTTTCATGGTCAAATGACTGAAATTTGTAAATTTTCAAAAAAAATATAAAAAAATAACAATTTTGTTGTTATTTTTTTTAATTTGTTGTATTATATAAGAGGTGAAACCGAAATGGGTAATTTAGTTGTTTTTTATGGTCAAAGTAAAGAAATAAAAAAGATTGTTGCTAGATATCGGGAAATTTATCAAGCTAGGGTTTTTGAAATAGAAACTGAAAATTTTTATGGTTTCTTTGAAAAACTTAGTAATGATAAAAATAGTGTGCATTTAAAAAAAAGTAATATTAACTTAGCCAACTATAATACCATTATTTTAGTATCAAGTCTTTGGCATGATAAAGTACCAGCTCCCGTTTTAAGATTTTTAGAACAACAAACTGGCAAAATTCGGAGTATTATCTATGTTTTATATAATAAAAATAGAGAAGATAGGCAAGAAGAATTTGATAAAATGGATAAAATACTTAATCTAAGACGAGATAAATCTTACTTTGTATCAATTAATGGAAAAGATATTCATGTTCGAGTTTATCAATAATATATATTTATAGGGGTGTAAAGTAGTATGAAAAGAAAGATTATTTTAATTATTTTGGTTTTTGGTTTTAATCTCATATGGGTTAATGCTATATCTGGTGTTAATACTTTAGCAGAAAATCATAATTTTGTAATTCAAACAACAAAGAAAGCAAACTTAGAAAAAAATACTTTAATGGAAGAATTAGATGTTATGTTAAAAACTGATCTTTCCTATGAAGGAGAAGATGCAGTTGTAATTGGACATAAGATTGATAATTATTTAAAAGATAAAATGGCTTCAAAAGGGGAAGTTATTTCAAAATATGCTATTAACAGTAACTTAAATCCTTATCTTGTTGCAGCAATGATAATTGAAGAAAGTAACTGTGATTCGGAATGTAGTTTCTTAGTTCAAAAATGTAATAATGTTGCTAAACTTTATTATAATGAAAATGATATGACTCAAGCCTCATGTTTAGGTGGCTATTATCAAAAGTTTAATTCCGTAGATGATTCAATTAGAAGTTATGTTAAATATGTAGAGACAAATTTCTATAATCAAAAGTTAACAACTGCTGATGCAATTGCTAAAAATTATAACAAAAATGTTCGTTGGGTATTTAGAATTAATCAAAAGATTGATTTATTAAAACGAGCAACTCCACTTGAGACTCAAGTATCATAGGAGGTAAAATGGTAATAAATTTATTAGATTTAAATATAAAAGATAAAATAAAAATTGATGAACAGATAAGTTATTCAAAAGAATACTTAGAAAATACCGATATAATTTCACTTGATGATGTAAAAGTAAAAGGTGAGTTATATAGAAATTATGAAAATGAAAATGCAATTAAACTAGATGTTGATGGAGAAATGTATTTAACTGATGCTATTACTTTAGAGATTGTTCCTTATCATTTTCAAATAAAAATTGAAGAAATTTTGGAAAATTCAATTAAAACACTTGATTTAATTGAGTTTTTGTGGCATTATATTGTATTGGAAATTCCTATTAGGTATACAACGAGTGATACCCAAGTATTAAAAGATAAATACAAAGATATTTATAATGATGAGGAAATTCACGAAGTAAATAATCCCTTTAAAGATTTCTTTGAAGAATAAGAAAGGAGAGGATATCAATGGCTGTACCATTTAGAAAAGTTTCAAAAACAAGAAAAAGAATGAGAAGATCACATAATGCTTTAACTGCCAAAACTGTTACTTCTTGTCCAAATTGTGGAGAAATGATTAAACCACATAGAGTATGTCCAAAATGTGGATATTATAAGAAAGAAGAAGTAATCGCGAAAGATGCCGAATAGTATCTTTTTTATATTATGAAAAGTTTATTTGTTGGCTCTTTTAATCCAGTAACTGAAGCTCATACCAAAATTAGTAAATATTTATTAGATAAAGTTATAGATTATCTTTACTTAATTCCAGTTAATAGTAATAAAGAAAATTTAGTAAAAATTGAAGATAGAATTAAGATGTTAAATTTAATCAAAGAAGATAATATGGAAGTTTTAGATATCTATGATTATGATATAGATGGATTATTTAACTACGTTGTTTTAGAAAAAATTTATGATTCTAAAGGAATTGATTCAATTATTATGGGAGCTGATTTACTTTTAAAATTAAAAACTTTTGATGAGTATGAAACAATACTTAAAAATTATAAAATATTAGTTATTTCAAGAGATGAAATAGATATTAAGAAAGTGATTAAAAACTATTATGAAGATTATCAGGAAAACTTTATAATAATTGATAAGTATTTTCAAGGGTCATCAACTTTGGCAAGAGATAGTTTAAAAAATAAAAATAATAAATATTTAGATAAAAAAGTATTAGATTATATAAAGAAGAATAATCTTTATAGCTAATACTTTTTAGTTATAAAAATTAAATCTTAGCATATTCTTAAGTGGGAGAGATGATATATGAAAAAAATAGTACCATTTACAAAAGATTTAATGTTTAAAACCAAGATAGGAGAAATTACTTCAATAGCACTTGATAATACTCTTAGACTAGATAAAGAGTCTGTATCAGGGGAATTTATCGTTAGTGGAACTTATAAAATGCTTGAAGGGAGCCAAATTGAAGAAGAATTTAAATATAATATACCAGTTGATATAACAATTGATTCAAAATATGATACTTCTAAATGTATGGTAAGTATTGATGATTTTTCTTATGAAATTATTAATGAAGAAAAGTTGAAAGTTAATATCAGTGTTATGTTAGATGATTTAGATATCAAAGAAGATCCAATTGAAACAATTGAAGTTTCTGTTGATGATGACTTGCGAGAGGAGAAAATTGAAGAAAGAGCTGATGATGACAAGGATATTTTAAATGACATTGATGCTGAACTTTCTAATTTAGCAATTGGAAGTGATAATGTAGCTATTAATAATGAAATAACAATTAATAATAATGAAAAAGAAGAAGAAAAGCCAACTTTTGAAAAAGAATTATTAGAAAATATGTCAAATGATAAAGAATACTCTATTTATCGAGTTTATACTGTTAAAGAAGATGATACTCTTGATATAATTTATGATAAATTTAATACGAATAAAGAAACTTTAATGGATTATAATGATCTTGACAACATCAGTGTTGGTAGTAAAATAATTATTCCGAGTGTTGATGAATAACTTAAAAGAAGTATTAGATAGTAATGGATTAAGAACTAAATCTTTACGTAATATTGGACATACTTGGATACTTGAAACTGATAAAGGCAATTTAGTTTATAAAGAAAATAGTAACCTTACCGATATTTATGAGTATTTAAAAGTTAGAGATTTCAATTATTTTCCTAATTATTATCAAGCTAAAGATGCTAACTATACTTTATCTGAATATATTACTTGTAAAGATATTCCAAATGAACAAAAATTAAATGATTTAATCCATTTAAGTGGTCTTTTACATCGAAAGACTTCTTTTAAAAAAGAAGTAGATATGGATAAAATTAAAGAAATCTATGAGAGAATTGACAAGGAAGCTACGTATTTACTAAAATATTATGAAGACTTAAATAATTATATAGATACGGTTGTTTTTATGTCACCAGCTGAATACCTTTTAGTTTCTAATATAGACTTATTTTATTATTTACTTTCATTTGTAAAAGTTGAGATTAATAATTGGTATAATTATGTTAAAGAAAAGAAAGTATTAAGATACAGTATGATTCATAATAACTTATCACTAGACCATTTATTAGAAAGTGATAATAAATATTTAATAAGTTGGGATAAAGCCAAAATTGATATGCCAGTTGTTGATTTAGTTAAAATTTATCAGGATAATTATTATGATTTAGATTTAGAAGATTTAATAAGAGAATATGAAAGTGAAGTTCAAGTAGATGAATATGAATATTTGTTTTTCTTAATTAATTTAGCTATTCCCAAACGAATTGAATTTACCAAAAATACATATTCAGATTGCTATAATATTAGTAATTATCTTGTTTATCTTAGGAAAATTGCAACTTTAATACATAAAAACGAAGAAAAACACAAAAAAGTTTGACTTTTAAGAAAAAATGTAGTATAATCTATACGAACTTGGTAGATAAGGTAAATATCAAGGAAATATTATAGTTAAGGGGTTTTGAATATGGAAAAAAGTTATATATTTGAATATCAAAATGAAAATGATTTTAGAAAAAAAGAAAGATCAGTTAGAAAATACAATATGCTTGCATATAAGAAGTTGACTTTTGAATTTTATCCAAAGATTAGAAATGGAGAATTTTTAGGAGAATTAGTGTTAGAGGACAAAAAAACTGGTGCTAAGAGTTATGAACTTGAATTACCAACTGATGAAATGTTTGTAAAAGTTCATGGAGAGATTCGTTTACATTATACAGTTTATGAAGATAAAAAGATTGTCTTACTTACTAATATCACACCTGAAGGTATTCTTGAAGAAGGACATCGTGCTGAACTTACAGCTTATAAAGGTGTTATGATTAGTAAAGCTAATCCTGAAAAGGATATGTTTAAAATTAATTTATTAAATATGATGCAAAATAAATAAGGATTA
>CAYTGK010000024.1:0-11433 GCA_964437305.1 uncultured Muribaculaceae bacterium | reverse complement strand
AATTGCTAAAGGAGTTAACATTAAAAAATTACCTAAAATATTATAAATAGCAAACATTGGACTTAAAGGGGTATTTAATAATTCAATAATAGATTTAAAAGGAATAAGATTATAATTATAATGATAAATATGATTTGTTATCCAAGAACTACTTGTCCTAGCATTTGAAAAGGCAAAACCACTTAAAACAACTAGATAACTTACTAAATAGAAATATAAATTTTGTGATTTATTTTTTTTCTTATTTGTTAATAAACTACTTAAAAATACCATAAGACAAGGAATAGCTAGAATATAAACATATTTTAATTCTTTTAGATGAGCACTTCCCAATTTACATATAAAAAGCAAGTAAATATAAACTATAGACATTATTATAAGAGAAATTATATTTATTATTTTTCGCATAATGCACCTCTCTATAAACTATAGCAAGTATTTTTTTCTTAGTAAAGGACTGATTAGTTGCATTTTTAAAAAGGACAAATTTGGTCCTATAATTTCTAATAACTCAATAAAGTTTCTATTAATATTTACAATAACTTTCTATTTATTAATTATTTTACTAAGGTCTTTAGGTATACTTCTTGGACCTCTTATAGCATTAACACCATATTTTTTTAAAAATGAAAACGAATATTCATCTTCTTTAAATTTTTTTAATAATTTTATTTTCATAACTTTAGATATTATCAAATTTTCATCTTTATATTGATAAGGTATATTAGTTTCTATAACTTGACACTTATAAAAAATAGATGAATATGGAGCACCTACATATAAATAAACTATATCATTAACATTAATATTATTAGATTGTTTCCATATAATTGTATCAGCATCATTAAAACAATTTATAACATCATAATAATTAGGATTAGCTGGAATTAACCATTCATTAACTTGTACTGTAAAATCATGACTTTCTTTAATATAAGACATTATTTCTTTATCTTTAAGGGTATCATCTAAAATTATTGTAATCCAATTTTCTTTATTCATGTGATAAGCTTTATAAAAACCCTTTTTTGTTAATAACTCTTTTATTTTTTCTTTATCTAATTTAACATTTAAAACTTCAACTTCAGAATCTCCAACCTCAATTTTATTTCGCTTAACATTCATAATAATTCCATACCATTTTAAATTATTAGGATTTCTAAATACTCCATGAGGTTCATTATCCCACAAAAACTCTGGAACATCATTATACTCATTTTTAATTAAACTTGTTATTCGATTAGCTTGACTTGAAACAAAATAAGTTTTAGTTGTACAATTATCTCTAATTTCTTCTAAAAGTTTAATAAATTCATCTCGAATTTTTCCAACAAATTTTCCATTTTGTTTTTCAATTCGAAAATTTACATATTCTTCATTAAAAGATAAATCATAAATCTTACCTAAAACTTTATTATTATCAGAAATCTCTACTTTAATTAAAAATGTTTTATCTAATATTTCTTTCTCTAAAATATACTTATTATCTATTTTTTTAAAACCAAATGGTACCAATTTATTATATAAAATTATACATTTTTTAAATATTTCTTTTTCTATTTCCATAACAACCTCTAACTATAACAAAAAGATAGACTTTAAGAAAAGTCTATTCAAATAAACAATTGTTTTATTAATAAGATTAACTTAGGTATAAATATAATTAATCCAATTACTATTGCAACAATAGCTTGAACTAAAACTGCTCCTGCTGAAATATCTTTAGCTAACTTAGCTCTTTCATTTATCTTAGGCATTGCTAAATCAACTACAATTTCAATAGCTGTATTAAATAATTCTCCACTTATTACTAAACCAAATAAAAGAATACAAATAAACCATTCTAATGGACTTATTTTTAAAAGAAATCCAAAAATAATAACTAAAATCATTATAATAATATGAATTTTTAAATTACGTTCTGTTAACAAAGCACTTTTTATTCCCTGAAAAGCAAATTTAAAACTATTAATTATTTTTTTATTTTTCATTTTTTAACACCAACTTTTTTACTATATTTATATATATCAATAAATAACTTAAAGAAATACAAAAACCAGCAATTACATCACTTGCATAATGAACTCCTAAATAAATTCTACTTATACCAATCAAAAATATTAAAATACTTAAGCTAATAATTAAACTATATTTTAATTTTTTATTACGAACATATCTATAAATTAAATAAATTAATAACCCATAAAAAGCCATACTTATCATTGAATGCCCTGATGGAAAACTATAACCTTTTTCACTAATAATTTGAAATTCTGTTGGTCTTGGTCTTTGAACAATATTTTTTAATATTAAATTTAAAAGAGTTATAATAATTAAGTTTATAGGGATAATCAATTTAAGCTTTTTATTTTTAATAAAAATTACTAACAATACTGTTAAAGTAATGATAAATACTTCTCCACTTAAATTAGTTATAAATTTGAAAAACATAGTAGAAATATCATTAATAAAGTGTTTAGAAATAAAATTATAAATTAGCATATCATTTCTCATAATATTATCACTATCAAGAGTCCAGAGAATTGCCAAAAAAACAATTGTTGCAATAAAGATTATAATTAAACTGCAATTATTTTTTAACCATTTTGTTAACTTCATATTAACCACTCTTTTTCTAAATAAAAGTATAACAAAAAAGCAAGGACTTGTAAATATCCTCACTTAACTTCAAAAACAGGTAATATTTATTTTTTTAGTTTTGCATTTTAATTTGTTGACCCATAATTAAATCATAATTAACTAAGTTTGTACTATTCAAGTTTTCTTTATGCATATCAATTCCCGTAATTTGACTATTTTCATAAGTTGTATAGTAATAAATTCCTTTATCCATATTGCAACAAGAACTATAAATTGTAATTTCATACTTATCTTCACCCATATGAACACAACCTCTTTGTTGCTCTACTGAAGTTAAAATATGGAAAAATTGGCTAATACTTTCAGATTCACTATCTCCTGATAAAGAATTCATTTTGGTAAATGTTGCTTTAACAAATCTTGATGCGGAAGATAAATCTCCAGGTAAACCTAAAGCTCCCATACCACGACTATAAGTATCAAAATTTATTTTTTTAGAAAAATTGTTAATTGGTTTTTCGATTGATAAATTCATGTAATTATTTAAATTAAACATCTGAATATCAAAAGTTGGATTATTTGTTAAAACTCCTACTTTATTATCATATATTTTTAAACCATCTTTTACACATTCAACAGTTATAGAATTTTCTTTATCAGCAATAATCCAATGTAATGGAGAAGCTGGTAATTGCTCACTGAAGTTTATATTCACAATATTCATTTTATTTAGTAAAGCTTTTGCCTCACTTATATTAGCACATTGAGATAAAATCCAAGGAATAAACTCAAATGGAGCAATATTATCTTTACCTTCTACTTCTTCTTTATAGCAAGCATTACTAGGAAAATTTAAACCTGCCATACCTAAACCTTTCTCATTAATAGCATCATAATAAAGTGGATAATCATCTGCTACATAAGCCATACCAATTAATGCATAATGACTATTAATATTATCTACTTTTCTAAATTTAAATTGATAATTTCTTGGTGTTATAGTTACCGTTTCTTTATAAGAATATTCTAAATCTAAATTCCTCCCAAAATAATGATTTTTTGTATTATAAGTTATTGCTGTACACATAATTATTACCTTCCTTTCATCTTAATTATTTTAATTATCTATATTCAACAATTTCTTTTAAATCTTTTCTTTTATAATGCATAGGTGAAGGTTTACAATCATAAGCCTTGTACCCTAAAGGGATAAGACAAACTGGAGTATTGTATCTACAACTTACCCTATCAATTTTTTCTAACCCCTTTTTAGACTTAACAACATATATTTTTTGAGGTTGACTATTTTTAGCAGTTGGAGCTAAATTACCTATCTCTAATATTTATCATATATTCAATATTATACTAATTTTATTATTAAACATCTTAATAATAAAATCTAAATACTTCTTAACATATCTATGCTCCATGATAAAAGTATAACAAAAAAACAAGTCATTGTAAACATAAAATTACTATAAAAATGACAATCATATAAAAAATTCGTTAAATATAAATATTTAATTTTAGAAAATAAAAAGATAATTGAAATTCTATTGTCTATTCTTAAAATTTAAATTATACTTTTCTTAATTTACAGTTTTTACTATCTCATTCTGCATAATACACTTTCTCTTTAATTATTAAGCCACTTTTTTACTATATCTTTTGAGTTAGTTACTTTTGAACCTTGAATTGCTAATCCATTTTCAATTTTGGCTCCTTTGCATATATTTTTTAATTGGCTTGGTATTGTAGAAAGTCCACTCCCCTCATGAGTTACAAATGGTTTGATAATTTTTCCATTAAAGTCTTTTTCTTTTAATGCTGTAAACATTTCTTCAGGCATTCCTCCCCAATAAACAGGAACTCCTATATAAATTATTTCATAATCAGAAATATCAGGTACTTTTTCTTTTATTGGAGCATTATGTGTTTTAGTTCTTATCTTGGCTTCCTCAATACAAATATTATATTCTTTACTATATGATATTAAAGGCTCTACTTTAAATATATCTGCATTGGTAATTTCTTTAATATACTCAGCAATAACTTCTGTATTCCCTTTCTCAATATAACCAACTATATAATTTTCATCAGCTCTACTAAAATAAATAATTATACTTTTCATTTTTGCTCCTTTCTATTTCTCTACTACTCAAATTATAAATTCTATTATTTAATATTTGCATTAACATATATTTACTTTTATTTTTTTCAACTTTGTTATTTAAAACTATTACCTTACTATTCTCTAGTTTTTCTTTAAGTTCATCATAATTTTTTAACAAACGATATAGCAATATCAATATTTGTTTTCTTGTCATCTATTAAATTCCCTGTTATAACAATTATATTAGTTTTACTCTTCTTAATTTCTTTAGAAAGTCTATTACTTTCAATAGTATAATTACTTATTTACAAATAATTGTTTTTATAATACAAATATAAGATGACTAAAAATAATATAATAACACTAATTAAAATAGTAATTTTTTGTTTTTCTATTCATTTTTATTTCCTTTCAAAATATTTACCTAAATTATTCAAATATAATTTTATGTAAATAACAACTTGCTTTTTTTCTTAATAAGTATTTTATAGCTTGAATAGTATAAAAATGTATTTGTGAACTAAAAAAGTAAACTTCATTCTATTTTCTTCTTATCTTTAAATAGTAAACCATTGTAAATATATAAATAACTTTCCCAAATTAATATTTCATAATTTACTTTTTATCATAATCTTCTAAAAAACTTTTATAATTTCCATGTTCTTTTACTCCTAAAACACAATTAAGATTTATGTTATCTAAGGCTTTAAAAATATTATAATCAACATCTTTATTTACTTTTCTTAAATTTTTAATAAGTTCTTTTATTTCTTTTCTTTTACTAGTGCCATCATTGATTAAAGAACATCCCTCAGTAAACCTACAAGCACAATTTATAAATGTTAATTCATTACTATTACGCCAAGCTATTATAGATTCTTCTTTTACTAAATAAAGGGGTCTAATTAATTCTAAGCCAGGGAAATTATCACTATGTAGCTTAGGCATCATGGTTTTAACTTCAGCTCCATAAAACATAGAAAGTAATGTTGTTTCAATAACATCATCAAAATGATGACCTAAGGCTATTTTATTGCAACCTAATTCTTTAGCTTTATTATATAAAAAACCTCTACGCATTCTAGCACATAAATAACATGGACTTTTAGAGTCAACTTTAGCTACTACATCAAAAATATCACTTTGAAACATCTCAATTGGAACATTCAAAATTTTAGCATTATCTATAATAAAATCACGATTATAATTATTATATCCTGGATCCATTACTACATAATGAGCTTTAAATTTAACATTACCATGTCTTTCTAATTCTTGCATACATTTAGCAAGTAAAAATGAATCTTTACCTCCACTTATACAAACCATAATATTATCATTTTCTTTTATAAGTTCATATTGGGCTATCGCTTTAACAAATTTACTCCAAATATCCTTACGATATTTCTTTATTATACTTCGTTCTATTTCTTTATATTTTTCCATTTTCTTTTAACTCCTTTATCATTTCATCTATAACATTTAAAAAAATATCTATCTCTTTATCTGTTGTTAGATGAGATAAACTTACTCTTACAGAAGAAGTTGCTAAAGATTTATCTTTCGTTACAGCATACACTAATTTAGAAGGAGTTTCTAATGGACAACAAGAAGTCTTAGTTGAAACAAATATATCTCTATCATCTAAATACTTAAGAATATCTAGGGCTTTTATTCCTTTAATACTGAAATTTATTATGAATGGAATAGATTTTTCAGTATTATTAATATGAATAAAATCATACTCTTTTAAATGATTAATTATTTTCTTATTTAATTTTAAAACATAGTCATATCTCTTTTCTAAATTTAAAGTAGCAATGGATAAGGCTCTATCAGTTGCAACAATACTAGCTAAAACTGGTGTCCCACTTCTAAAAACAGTTGTTGACCTGCCACCATCTATAAGAGGTTTTAAACTTACATTTTTCTTTTTTACTAAAATACCTACTCCATTAATTCCATAAAATTTATGAGGAGCAATCGTGATTAAATCAACATCACTATAATCAATATTTACTTTACCAATAGCTTGAGAAGCATCAGTATGAAAGTAGGTATGGGGATAATCTTTTAAAAACTTACCTATTTCTTCAATAGGTTGAATTAATCCAATTTCACTATCAACAGCACAAACACTTACTAAAATTGTATCTTTTCTTATCATTTTCTTTAATTCTTCTAAATCTACTAGCCCCTCTTTAGTAACTGGTAATAAATCAACTTCAAATCCAAATTCTTGCATTAAGCTTGTTGCAGGAGCAATAATTGAATTATGTTCCAAACTACTTAAAATAATATGTTTTCCATAATTTTTATATCTTAAAGCAATTCCTTTGATAGCCAAATTATTAGATTCGGTAGCACCACTTGTATAAATAATTTCTTCCCCTGAAACATTAAGATTTTTAGCTATATTTAAAGTACTTTTCTGAATTAACTCATTAGCAATTTTTCCCAATTTATGATTAGAATTAGGATTACCATAATTATTTAAAGTAGTTTCATAATATAAATCTAATACTTCCTTATCAACTGGTGTATTAGATGCATAATCTAAATAAATCATTTTGTCTCCTTTATTTTATATTACTTAAAGAAAATAATATCTCAAACAAAATGTTATTATACCATGAAAAAGTCAAAAATTATATATTATTTAAACATAATAATTGCTATTTTTCTAACAAAAGCAAGCCTTAATATCAACTTGCTTTTATTTACAAGTATTATCATGACTTAACTAAATAAATTCTAATTAATTTCTTTTCTGTGATTACATTATTTTCTATAATAATTGACAAACTAAATATAAAATTTCTTTAATATTTCTAATCATAACATATTTTATTCATTACTTTTTAAAGATTCTACCATATCAATCTTTTTTAAATTATAATGTGTAATTTTATTTACAATAATAGTAAATACAAGTGAAATAATACCAGAAATAATATAACTAGGTATTTCAATATGTCTTATAAACATAATATTTTGAGGCTCACAAGTTGAAATAATATAATGACTTAAATAAAGACCAAAATATAAGCCAATAGCTATTCCAATTATTGTAGTAAAATAGTTTTCACGAGTTATATATGCGTCAACTTCTTCATCATAAAAACCTAATACTTTTAAAGTAGATATTTCTCTTTTTCTCTCACTTATATTAATATTAGAAAGATTATAAAGAATAATAAAGGCAAGTATTGCTGATGCAACAATTAATATTACAACAACTGAATTTAAAGATGATAAAATATCTTTCATTAATCTATAAGCTATATCAGTACTTATAACATTTGAAATACTATCTAATTCCATAATTTGTTTATCAAAGTCTGTATCATAATTATCATTAGTTTTTAAAAGAATAACATTACTTTGATAATCACCAAATATATTCTCATAAGTATTAAGATTCATATAGGCATAATCATTGACATAATTTTCAACAATATACCCAACTTCTATATCTTTATATTCATCTTTAACCATAAATGATACTTTATCATGTACTTTAATATCCAAAGTTTTAGCTAATTTTTCACTTAAAACAACTTGTCCATTTGGTATTAATATTTCTTTTTTTTCATTATTTAAATCATTTAATTTAATAACATTGGTAAGTTCATTTTCATTTTCAGGAACTATTAAATTTACCTCTTTATCTTCTTTATCAGTATTATATAATTTCACTGTTTCAGAACTTATAGGTACAAAACTTGTTATATCTTTATTTTTTTTAAGTAATTCTTTAATGTCATCATAATTAGCACCAGTTTTTAAAGCTATTGTCTCATCATAAATAAAGACATTATTATAATTATATTCAACAACATTATTTACTGAATCCCGAAGTCCAAAAGCAACTAAAATAAGAGAAGTTGAGCCTGCTATTCCAATAATTGTAACTAAAATTCTCTTTTTATATCTAAAGATATTACGTATTGTAATTTTGGAAGAAAACTTTAATTTATTCCAAAAAAAGGTAATTTTTTCTAATAAAATTCTTTTTCCAACTTTAGGAGCTTTTGGTCGCATTAAATTACTAGGTTTTTCTTTTAATGTTGTAATGGCTGTTATAATAGTTGCTCCACATATACATAATAAAGCAATAAGTAAACCAATCGTAGCATAATACATATTAAATTCACATATAAATTTAGGTATTGTAAATAATGACTTATAAATACTCCATATTACTCTAGGTATTAAATTAAAACCAATAAGCATACCTAGTATTCCTCCAATTGTTGTTGATAAAAAAGAATACATTACATATTTAGAAATAATATGAAAATTAGAAAAACCAAGACCTTTTAACGTACCTATTTCCGTTCGATCTTCATCTACCATTCTTGTCATCGAAATTAAACTAATAAGAACTGCTACAATATAAAATACTAGAGGAAAAACACTTCCTAATTGTTTTAAACTTTCCGTTGCATCTGTAAAAGTTTGATATCCCTGATTATCTGTCCTATCAAATATATACCAAACTGGTTTACTAAATTTACTTTCATCAACTTCTACTCCTAAAGATTTCATATAATCTATTTGTTCTTGATAAAGTTCTTTATATCTTTCATTTTCTCTTGCTAGTTTAATATCTTCTATTTTTTTAGTAGATGTTGAAATAATATCTAAATAAGTATCACTATTGGTAGTTAATTCTTTAGTATCATTCAAAATCATATAAAGACTTGTATAATAATCAGTTGTAAATGTTTCTTTATTTACATAAGTATAATAATCTAATTCTCCATCACCAATGGTTGTTGTTCCACGATAATCAGAAAAATAAAGAGGACTTTCTATAACACCTACAATTTTAAATTCTTGAGCTTTTAAATTTTCATCATTTATGATTATTGTATCCCCAATTTTTAAATCATTTTCTTTTAATAATAAACTTTCAACAACAATTTCATTATTATCTTTAGGCATCCTTCCTTGTTTTAAAATAACTTCATTTATCTCATTAATCGCAGAAACCTTAATTATTTTTTCTTCATCGTTTAAATCAACAATTTTATCTACTGACTTTGTTCCTACTATTTTTTCAGCTATTTTTAAATCATCTATAGCCTTAATATCATTATCAGTTAACCCCATAGTCGAGATAATTTCTATATCATAGACATTCTGTTCATCTAAATAATTATCTAAGGTATTAAGCATATCTGGGCTTGTTGCTTTAATTCCTACAAAAAATCCAACTCCTAGTAAAGACATTAAAAGTAAAGATAAAAACCTTTTTTTAGACGATTTAATTCTTCTAATATTACTAATTAATAATGCATTTTTCATATTACCACTCTATCTCATCTACACTCTTTGGTTGCTTATTTATGATAATATCTTGTACTTTACCACTATTGAATTTAATTACTTTATCAGCTATATCTGCAATTACACTATTATGAGTT
Organism: uncultured Muribaculaceae bacterium; assembly: GCA_964437305.1. Taxonomy (GTDB): domain Bacteria; phylum Bacillota_I; class Bacilli_A; order RF39; family UBA660; genus RUG591. The sequence goes on along the minus strand of CAYTGK010000024.1, from coordinate 1,287 downwards.
ATGATAACGACAGTCATCTTCTCTTTTCTACATACATCTTCTAACAATTTTAATATTTGCTTTCCAGTTTTATAATCTAAAGCCCCTGTTGGTTCATCACAAAGTAAAAGTTTAGGATTTTTGGAAATAGCTCTAGCAATTGCTACTCTTTGTTGCTCTCCTCCTGATAATTGTGATGGAAAATTATTAATTCTATCTTTTAATCCTACTTTATCTAATATATCTTTAGGATTTAAATGATCACTACATAATTGCACTGCTAATTCTACATTTTCTAAAGCTGTTAGATTTTGAATTAAATTATAAAATTGAAAAACAAACCCTATATCATTTCTACGATATTTGATTAACTCTCTGCCTTTTAACTTATCAATTCTTTTTTCATCAACTCTAACTTCCCCACTTGTTGCATTATCCATTCCACCTAAAATGTTTAAACAAGTAGTTTTCCCAGCTCCACTTGGTCCAAGAATACACACCAATTCTCCTTTTTCTATTTCAAATGAAACTTTGTCTAATGCCTTTATTTCAATTTCACCCATTTGATATACTTTTACTACATCTTTAAATTCAATATATGCCATAAATTACACCACCTAAAACATAATCTTTAATTTTCTTAACTTCTTTAATTTCAATCTATTAGCTTTTAATCTTTTACTAAGAAGTAACATAACTCTAACAAAAGTTAATATAACAAATGCAACTTGTAATATTCTTTAAATTTTTTCATAATTTTTAACTTTATTTCTAAATCTTTCACTTGCTATTTAATTATATAATATTTTTTATTTTTAATAAAGATTATTTTTACTAATTATTAAACTGTATTAATATAAAAGTAATTAAAATTTAATATTTATAGTTAATTATTTAATATTTAATGTTGATATAATTACTATTGCTTAAGTATAAAATGCAAATAACTAAAAATAAAAACATCTAGTTGAATTGAAAAAATTCAGTTAGATGTTTTTTATACTCCAATGAGTAAGGTAAAACGTCTAAAATTTTAAGTTATATATTAAGTTTTGTAAATATGTTTCAAAACTCTAATGAGTAAGGTAAAACAAACGGAAGAAGAAACTCCATCAGATGGAGTATATGAGTTTCAAAACTCTAATGAGTAAGGTAAAACAAGATAAAAAAGATTTCGGAAGTGATGATATCGAAAAAGGTTTCAAAACTCTAATGAGTAAGGTAAAACTTCAATATTCATAATATACTTATATCATAAGTAAGTTAAAAAAGCAATACTTTTTGCAAAAAAACTTAAAAAAGTTCGTC
>CAYTGK010000023.1:0-11440 GCA_964437305.1 uncultured Muribaculaceae bacterium | reverse complement strand
TATTACCCACCATTTAAATATATGTTTTTTAGTAATTTATTAGTATTAATTTTTATTTTCTTTTAATTTTTAAAAAGTTGCCATATAATCAGCTCCAAGATCCTGAAGTCTTGCTATTCTATCATTATAATTAGGATGCGAAGAATTTAAAATTTTCAAAAAAGTATTATCAATTTCACTTTCATTTGAAATTATATCAAGAGCATAAGCTAAATTAGAACCAAATCCTATTTCATTAGCATATTCATCTGCATAATATTCATTAGCACGCATTGAGGCTTTCAAGAATAACATACATATTCTTGACCATAAAGAAATAAAAAATGTTGAAATAGCACCAATTAAAGCTACAATTACAGCTACAACCTTGTTGTCAGATTTTACAGCTACTAAAGATATAATAGCCGTAACTAAAATAGATATTAATTTTATTATAAATAAACCAATCGTTATAAACACATTAGAACCTGCAATAATCAGTTGAAGTTCAGAATCTTTATGAACAATATGTCCTAATTCATGAGCTAAAATTCCTATAATACATTTATCTGGTAATTTTAATAGTCCTGAAGTAATACAAATTGTTTTTCTACCTATAGCATAAGCATTAGCACTATTATCATAAATAATTTTTAAATTAAGGGAATTTACCATATTACCATTTTTTTGAATAGATTTATTATAAACAACTTCCAAAAGAGGGACTATTTTTAATTTCATATCTTTTCTTTTAATAGGTTTAGCACCTATTAATAAACATATAAACCATTCTCCAATAGGACTTAAAGAAAGAGCTAAGGAAAATAAATATATTAATATAATATATAGTAGCATTTCATTTTCAGTAAAATTATTCGTAAATATATATAAAATCAAACTTAAGTTAAGAATCAAAAAGAGAAAAATACCAATATTTTGATAACGAAATATTTTGTTTCCTAAACTCATCTCGCACCTCTTTCATGACCAATCATATTTTCTAAAATATTATCAAAATTTCGATAGGATTCTGGAAGATTAGTCCGAATTTCATTTAATAAACTAAGATTTCCCATAGAAGCCTGAAAAAATGTTGAAAAGGCTCGTCTATTTAGATTATCATAACCCATTCTTAATAAACTTTTTATTTCACTACTATTTCCATCATATTGACTAATTTCATTTAATAAACTATTTTCAAATTCCCAATTATTTGAATAATTAGGTTTCCTTGAGGCATCTATCATCTCTCCAACATAGGAAAAAAATCATTACCATTAGTATCTCTAATATAATTGTAATAAATTCCTCTATCATAGTCATCATTTTCATAGTAACCAGGAATGCCATTATAATTAACCGAGTGAATAACAACTCGCTTAGAATAAGTTTTATAAACTTGCTTAGCTTTACTACTAGCATTAGCAATTCGATTATCTATCATATCTCTATAATCAATGGAAATTTTTTCTGCTCCATTTATAACTTCAATATCTCCACATCGATAGATATCTGGATTAGAATTATCTTCTGTCATACCTTTTAAGGAAGATAGGAAATTATTTGAAGAATTATTACTAATATTACTTATCTTGTTATTTTCATACTCTTCAACATTAATAATCAATTGATCCAATGTCTTTATAGTATTTTGAATTTTTTGAGTATTTTCTAATAAATTTTCTAAGCAATTTACAATGCTATCTCCAACTGATCTATATGCTTTATCATCCCAAAATTTACCTAATTCCTTATATTTAATTGATAATTTCCTACCAACATCTATAAATATATTAACTATTCCTATAATAGTCTCACGACTATTTTTAAGACTTTCTAAAGTTACATTAGCCATTTGACTCATCTCTTAATAATTTATTTATAAATACATTTAATTGCTCAGCATCTGGAAATTTAAATGGCTTTATTTGACAAGTATTTTGAACAGAATCTGTATAATAAATAATATTATCTGGTAAAGATGATAATGAAATACCATCTATTAAATAGTTAGCATCATCATTATTTAAAGAAAATACATATCTATCTGGAAATTTAACTAAATGATTATTTCCAAAATACAAAGCCTCTTTAATAGTTTGAAGTTCATTACAAGTAATAATAAAGGAAAATCCATAACCAAATCCTTCATCAATTAACTCAGCTACTTTCTTCGCAATATTTTTATTACTTTTTTTAGTATTATTATCAGCAGCAAGCAAAGAAGTAAAATCAAATGGATCATCATCAACTACTTCTTGAAATTTCTCTGCTTCTTCGGTTAAAAATTCTTCTTCATTAATTTTATCTCCATACAATAATTTAATAACTAAATCCAAGTACTGCAATTTATCAATAACAAGAAATACTTGATTTTTTCCATTATTTTTTTTATTTTCAATATATAAATCGTACATCTCATTAATCATCTTTAATATATCTTTTCTATCTAAAGCCAGTTTAAACCTACTTCCAAATTTACTATAATTTTGATAATTAATATCTTCTTCTCCTGAAATAATATCTCCATCAATACAAAAGACTTTAACATCTTTATTCAAAAGAAAACTAAGCAAATAAGTATTTAATACATTTTGAATCATCTTGTCATTACTACCACAGATTAAGGTATTATGACGTTTTCTTTTATCATAAGTAATGCATAAATCTGGAGCAACTTTAATTAAATTTCCAACTAAAACTTTAGGATTCCCAGACTGCCATTTAGGTTTAAGAACATCCAATAATTCAATTACTTTACTATTTTCAAATGATTGCATATCATATTCATAATCCCTAAATTTTTCTTGAATAATTTCTAAATATTTCTTTTTAGTAGCATCATCACAATAAGCAATACGCACACCAATAGGATTTTCTTCTGTATATTCTTCATTCAAAACTGCCGTTCCAATAGGTCCTTTCATCATATCATTTATCTTTTGAAAATTTTTATCTCCAAATAAGTAATTAGTATCGTATTCTCCACACTTTAATCCAATTCGAATACGCATTTGCTCAATAGTACCAGTTGCCAAAGTTAATTCAGATATAATTTTAGTTGATTGAGTTGCCATTAATAAATGTATTCCATAAGATCTACCTTCAGTTACAATTCTTTTTACTAATTCCGCACAATTATTAGCAACTTTACGATTAGTACTATCATTAAATAAAATTTGAAACTCATCCATAATTACCAATATTTTAGCCATTGGAGTATTCGTGACTTTAATATAACCTGAAAGATTAGAAACATTAGCTGATTTAAACTTTTGACTTCGAATTTCTAATTCTTTAACTAAACTTTCGAGAATACTTTCTCCAAATTCTTGCATAGCATCTAAAGCTAATAATTTTATATGTGGCAATCTATAAGAATCATAAATTTTAAATTCCGTACCACCTTTAAAATCCATTAAATATAAATTTAATTTATCTGGAGAATAATGTAACATAGCACTCATGATTAAAGTATGAAGAAGTGTTGATTTACCAGAACCAATTGCTCCAGCTACTAATGCATGATGGGAAGAGCCTTGTCCAAAAGTTACAGGAATAATTTTCTCTTCATCTCCAACACCAACTGGAATTGCTAAAACTTTACTACAATCTCCTTGGAATAATTCTTTTTCTAAGATATCTTCAAAAGAAATACCTTTACCACGAATTATGTTGTCTAATTCTTGATATTTTTTAACAAATTCAGAAATTGCAGAATAACTCAATTTTTTAGTTAAAGATACATTTAAATTAAATGGAAGCATTAAATAATTTTCATCTTTACAAGAAAATCTAGTAGAATTATTTTCTAATATTCTTCGAGTATTGCTATTTAAATCAACATTCTGATTATAGCTAATGATAGTATAAACACCACATTTACATCCATTTTTTAAAATATTCTCTAAAAAATTTATATTTTTGTCATCAAATCCGACTGGAAAATCATAAATAGTAAGTAACGTTGCAACTTCCATTTTATTAGGAGTTTTTAAATTATAATCTAGTAGAGTTTCATATTTATTTCCCAATTTATTTTGAATCATATCATCAATATAATTATTAAATTTTTCTAATCTTTGAGTAATATCAGAATTATTGGTATAAATATTATTATCAAAGACAAGAGGACTTTCTTTTCTAAAATCTAAAAAAGGTAATACACTACTTCCTTTTTTATCAGGATCAATAATACAAATATTAGCCTTCGTAACTGGAATATTAGCTAAAAATTGCCAAGTCATATGTATTATAAAATCTTTAGCCATTGTTTCTTTATCAGAATCATATTCAATTACAAAATTACTATTATTAGAAAGCTCTAATAAAAATGGTAATCTGATTTTATCATCATTTGTTTTAAAAGCATCATATATTTTTTGATAACCATAAGCTTCACTAAAAATATCTTTAGGATAATCAACTTTACCTACAAGAATATTGGTTGGAAAATTCATTTCTTCGTTTAAGTTAGAAACAAGATCCTTATTAGTTTTTTCTAAAACTTCTTTAATCTTCGAAAGTTCTTCATCTAATTTTTGATCTTCTTTTATATCAAGCAAATTTTTAACAAACTTGGGCAAAGCAATTCCTTTATTTTGAATGCCTGCAACAATTAAACTATATTTATATATATATTGATTAAATTCACTTTTTGAAGGCATTAAAGTACTATGATAATTAAGTCCTAAATAATTAAAGTCTTCATTTATTTGTTCAATTGTAATACATTTTTTTTGAATGTTTTGAATAGTTTGAACATATATTTGAGAATAATTATCTCCAGATAAATCTAAATCTGCGGCAATTATCAAATAAATACCACATCTACCTCCTGATGTAATAATATTTTTAAGATAAGACATATAATGACTATCTATTGAAATTTCAAAATCAAATATAGTTAATAATTCTATTTCTAATTTATAATCAGGATGATCTTTGCTATAATCTAATATATTATCATACTTACTTCCTAAAAGATTTTGATTAATATATTCTATTTTTTCATTTAATTTTTTAATCTTTTCATCAACTAAATCCGAAGTAGTATATATTTTTTCATCAAATAAATTAGGAATAATTTTTTTTGCATCAAAATAAGCTTCAACACTATTTCCATGATTTTCACAATCAATTACACTAAATCTTAATTTTCCAACAGGAACTGTTGTTAAATAACAATACATCATTCCTTGAATTAAATTTTCTATAACAAAAGGAGTAGCTGTCTTAGATTTTTTTATCATAATTGTACTTGGAGTATTTTTAGCTATAATAATTGGAAATTTAATTACATCATCTACCATTAATTTTTGACATTTTTTCTCTATATAAGCATAAAGTGTTGTAGATACAACAAAATCTTTTAAAGGAAAATCAACATATCCCATATAAAAGATATCATTAATAATTTTATCTTGATTATTTACTTTATTATAACATTGCTTATATTCTTCAATATAATTGAATAAGGTATTGATTAAATTATCTGGTATAATTTCTTCTAACTTTGTTTCGATTTCATCATCTAATTTAGCCATTGAATCTTCATATAATATTTCTTGCTTTTCTCTAAATTCTCTTTGATTAGTTAATAATTCTTCTCTTGATTTTTTTTGTTTTTCTGTTAAATCATCTTTAGACGAAATTGTAAGCTCATCTAATTCACTTTTTAAATTTTCTATAAAATCATCGACTGTATTATGTAAAATTATTAATTCTTCATAATCAGATTTTCTTTTAGCAGAAAAGATATAATTTAAATGATTAATAATTGACGGAAGTATATCTTTTGTATATTTAGAACTTATATCAGAATATTGTTTTTGAATGGCTTTCAAAGCTTCAAAATAATCATTAGGGTCTTGGTATTCATCACTTTTTTTGTGTTTTAATTCCTCTAATTTTTTAATCTTAGTTTTAACATAATATTTATCAATAGATGATAAATGCTCATCTATTTTTTGAATTTTACTTTTAATCTGTTCGGCTTCCATAATCATAGATTTTTTGTTTTTTTCTAATATTTGAATTTGAGAATTACAATCATCATCAAACTTGGCTAAACTTTTTTTATGTTCCTCATTCATTTGTCTTTTTCTACTATCATAATTTTCTTGAGTTTGGCGTATTTTTTCATCCATTGTACTTATAAAATCATTTAATTGCATTATACAATCAATTACTAATTGATATAAATTTTTATTCATACATTCTACTCCTCTTTATTTTTTTCATATTTGCAACATTTATTCTCATAACATTCTTTACTACTAAAACCAACTATTAAAGATGTACTAACTTGTAAAGGATAAGAAAATATTTCAACCATTTCTCCACCAAGAGCTTTTTCATTAGTATTACAAATAATTGTATATTGTTTTAAATAATTTAATAAACGTGGTATATAATCTTTATTAGTTTGATTTAATATATCAATAATTAATTTGATTCCTATTGTTGTAACAAAATTAATATCTACAGAAATTCCAGGTTCAAATTTTACTTTTTCTAGATTTTCTTCATTAGAGTAAACATGATGATTACCAATTGAACGAAATGAAGCTTCGGAGCCATGGCCTAAAGCACATTCATAACAAGGTTGTCCAAGACCTGGTATATGATAAAAAATTTCACCTGCAGCCGCTCTTTCCCAAAAACCAATTGATATAAAATAAGCTTTATAATAAATACTAATTCGATTGGCATAAACATCAGCACTTCGATTATCAGCACATCCAACAAAGATAGTATTTTCAGGGACGCAAAATGCATCTAACATTTTCTTAGGAAGATTTTGAATAATTCCCTCGAATGTTATAACTTCTGCACGTGGGTTAATGCTTTTAATTTTCTTTTTAACAGCATTTACTTTTAAATCTCCAACATCCTCTATTCCACATTGATGTCTACAAATATTATGATATTCAACTATATCTGCATCACATAATATAAAATGAGATACCCCAGCTCGGGCTAATTCAAGAGCTACTAAGCTTCCAACTGAACCACATCCTAAAATAATGGCTTTTTTATGATCCATAACATCAGTTTCTAAAATTCCACTATTCCTTGAAAAAATATTTTGATAAAGATTATAACTAGAAACTTTAATTTCTTTTTTATCATAATAAAAATGTAATTTGTCATTTTGAAATTTAGCACAAAAACCATTCTTTAGCTCAATTTTTCTATCTAAAACTTCGCCTAAAAAATCACCTTTATTTTCTAATTCTAATGGAAAAATATTATAAATTTTTGTATCTTCAAAATATTTTCCATATAATTTTTTAATCTTATTATTTGTTAATTGCTCTTCAGAAATAAAAACTTCTCTTTCTATTTCTTCATTAAAAAAATTATTCATATCTACTCCTCATTTAGCATTTTATCCATAAGCCTTTTATATCTTTCTGAAGTTTTATATTTTAATAGCTCATTTGGAATCAAATGATCTCCAACTTCATAATGAATCTTTTGATATTTGCAAGGATTTGCAACATGATACATTGTTAATCTAAAGTTAGGATCTATATTTACAAGTGCTGAAATTGCACCACACTTTCTCATAGCAGCATATTTTGTATTAGTTTTATCATCAGTATCTGAAAAAATATCAAAAGAACCAGGATGTCTATGCCATAAACCAATTAACTCTAATTTAAATTGATATAAATTTGCTATTTTATTAATTAAATGTTCTGTATATTTCTGATCATATTCAAAATAAGCTATTTTAAAAATAGAATTAGGTCCTGGATCGATAGATTCTATAACATAATAAGTATCTCCAACTACTATTCCTAAAAATAATCCTCCTGTTTCTGTTTTTACTTTTTCTGCTGTCTCAGCAAGGATTGCTGTATATGCCCTATCTGAAAAAACAACTTCCATAATAAATTCTCCTTTCAAAAAAGCATTTATCCACGCAAACTGGATAAATGCTTCAGTATTAATAATTACCTTCTAAGGCAACATCATCGTCTATTTCACCATTTAACCACATTTCACATAAAACTATCCATTTACAAGCCCATGAAAGTGCAGAGGCAGCTGATGTTGAACGATTTTGACCAGCCTTAAAATATTTAGGATCAGCCGTACATATAAAATACTCTTCTTTTCTTCCAAAATTACTACGGTAAATATGTGGTAAACCTAAACCTAAACCTTTTTCTGGTTGAATAGGTAATTGGCTTGCAATATCTTTTAATCTTGGAGAAACTGGTAATATTTGAATAGAACCGCCATATTCTCCTTCTGTTGCATGAGGATGATCATTTTTATAAATTAACATCAAATCCCATACCATTCCATCTTTTCCAAGAGGTTGAACTTTTCCTCTCCAATAAAGTCTACCTGAACCATCTTGTAATTGATGAATTGTAAATTGAGGAAAATATTTTTTCATTGCCTGAACTTCTGCTTCGTATAGATCAGGATCATTTTCATACCAATAAAATCCCATATTAAACCTCGCTACTAGCAAGTTTCCCATCAGGTACAGATATACTTGCTAAGCCCTCATTATCGGCTTCTTCTTTAAATTCAACTTCTCCACTTGGAGTTACTACAACTCCTTCATTATTTCTAAGTGCTTCAGCTAATGCACGACGACGTTGAGCAACAATATCTTCTGTATTATTAGTTGTATTTTCATTATTTTCCATTTTAATTCCTCCTTTATTAAACTGCAAAATTTCTAATTATTTCGCCATTTTCAGCTATAATGGTAGTAGCTTGGCGTAACATTTGATCAGCTTTTTCTTCTCCTCCATCTCTTAGAGCTCTAGCATAAGAGTTATTAAATAAAGTACTACCTTCATCGCTAAGAAGAGAGTCTAAGTCAAAGTTCTTAGATTTTTCTCGAATTTCCATATATTCCATAAAATCAGCTAACTGCTGTAAAGCTTGTTGAGTTTGTTTTATTGCTTTATTAGCAGAAATTAAATATTTCGTATATGAAATTAATTTAGAAACCGTTCTGATACAACATTGAAATGCTACTATTAGGAATTTAAATATTCCTGTTAGAAAAGTAAAAATTGCTTCCATGATACTTCCACCCATACCTAATTCAATTACACCTTTAATCATCTCTCCTAAAGCTGAAGCAATAGGGCGAATAGCTGATAAGAAAGCACCACCAATAGCAGCAAATATTATCATTAAAGGTACTCCTCCACTAGAAAAGCCATAACCACCACCTATTAAAACTCCTATAATTGTAAGTGCATATTGAAAAGCAATCTTAGTAGTATCCTTTTTTAATTTTTTTTCTTGATCTTTAAATAAAGTTTCACAACAATCATAACATAAATATGATGTACTATTATCTTCATTTACTACAGCACATGATTCCGCACAATCTTGACATATATACTTTCCACAATTTGAACAAGTTGCAACCGCCACTTCATCAGGATGCTTATAGCACACCTTAGTTTCATTTTGATTTATTGGAGAAGTAGATCTTTCTATTGCATCATTTTCTATAATTTTACTTTTATTATCATTTTTTTTAGTTTCCATCTTAATACTCCACAATTTTAATTTTCAGAAAATTTTACCTTTTGATATTCTTCAACTTTTTTTATTAAATTTTCAACATCCCTAGAGCAACTAGCCATTTCTCTAGCAGATTGTTTCGTAGTTCTAGCAATTGATTCTAATATAGATTCAAAAGCAGTAGCTTGAGCATCATTCCATCCTTCATCTTTAATTTGATCTTTTCGATTTTTTAAAGTATCTCCTGTTCCTCCTAATGCTGAAACTGTATTATCCAATGTTCTCTTAATTTCCTTAAGAGTGTCAATATTAACTCGCATTTTACCTCCTTTTTAAAACAAATAATTATTAACATTATTACTTTCTATTGCTCATAATCTCTAACCACTTCAACTAACATAGATATTTTTTTCTTACATTTTTCTAAATCACCACATGATTGTTTAAGACTTGCACATATTTCAACAATTTTTTCTTTCAAAGCTACATATTGTTTATCATTCCACGTACTATTAGCATTATTTATAGTGTTTTTTAATTTTTCAGCAGTATCATTTAAGTTTGATTCTATTGAATCGCATAAACTTTCAGCATGATTTAAAGCATCTATTTGGACCATAGCATCCATTTTAACTCACTCCTTTCCAAGATTCATTTAACTCAAGTATTATAATAATATGATATCTATGATATTTTCTCAAAAATAGTCGTAGAATAAACAATTCTAAGATTAATTTTCCATAAATTGAACTAATTTTTCAATCGATTGTTTCTTTAATTCATATGATGGGTGAACATATAGCTTTAAAGTTATCTCGATAGATGAATGACCTAATATTTCACTTAAAGTTTTAATATCCATTTTAGACTCAATTGAACGTGTTGCAAAAGTATGTCTCAAAGTATGAAAATTTACATAATTAATATTTATTTTTTTTAAAATTCTTTTATAAAAAGCTTCAAATTGTCTTGGATCATATAGTGTTTCATCGCCTGATAAAAGATAATAATTATCATTTGATTTATATTTTTTTAAAAACTCTATTAAGAAACTAGGAATAGGTATAATTCTTTCAGAAGTTATACTTTTAGGTGTACTTTCAATTAATATAGTCTTGGATTTTATAGTCTTATCATTATTGCGTATTCTTTCAATTGTTCTTTTTATTTCTAAAGAATTAGTATTAAAATCAATATCTTCCCATTTTAAACCAACAATTTCTCCAATTCGAAGACCTGTATAAAGGCAAAGTAATAAACACATTTTTCTAATGTTGGTTTTACATTTTAATTCTTCTTCTAATTTTTGCTGTACTTCTTTAGAAAAAACTTGAATTTTTGAATTTGAAGTTTTAAATTTAATATCATTTAAATCAATATATTTACAATATCTATTTTGATAAGCATAACTTAAAGTAGATTTAATAATATAGAATAAAGTTTTTTGAGTAGATATTGATATACTTTTTTTATTTAATTCTTCAAAAAAATTAATAATAGTAAATTTGTCCAGATTAGCTATTGTAATATTTCCTAAATTATCTTTTATATTAAGTCTAATTAAATTTTCATATTTTTGATATGATTGAATTTTAATATCTTTTTTTGAATTTAACCATTGATATAATATATTTAAAAATGACATCATTTCACCTCCAGACATATATTTTACTTAAACTAACTCATATTTTAAATAAAGTCCAAGAAATTGAATATTTTGCTCAAATTTTATTTAGTGATAAATTATTTGACAAATACAAATTTTTATGCTATATTATAACTGAAAAAAGTCATAGAATTGTTTATTCTACGACTGTTTTTTATAAATACCATATCAAAGTGTATGGTATTTTTTTTATTAAATACTTAGTTTTCCTTAATTAATAATATCTCTTTATAATTTAACTTTATTAATAATGGTAAAAACAAAATCAATTGCAAAAAGAAA
>CAYTGK010000022.1:0-11748 GCA_964437305.1 uncultured Muribaculaceae bacterium | reverse complement strand
TCAGGCATTTCAAAAATTGGAGCATTTGTTTGAATATCAGCATTATCCAAATCTCCTTTAATTTTTTGAGTATTAACATTCATTAAGACTCTTTTTAAGGGTTCAATACCAGCAACATAACTATCGAAATTCTGCTCATAGGTTGTTTTATTATTTTCCCAATCTATATATGCTTTTGTTTCGCCTTTTTTTTGTACTCCATTTTCATAAGTACCTATTACTTCCCATTGTTCAGGCACATTATTACAAAGTTCAGTATAGGCTTTATCATCTTTTTCAAACTTATCTAATAAATCTTTTAACGATTTATAAGCATCTTCTGCACTGGTAAAATTTGTATCAATATTAGTTGATATCTTGCCTAAAAATTCTGCACATGATGTTATAAAACTATCAAAATTAGCTTTTACTGAATCATTCCACTCTAAATTCATACTGCTTAACGCTTTACTTATTTGATCTATTTTATCCTTTAATTCACTACCTTTAGGACATTCAACAGCTTCGTTAACTTCATTATGTAACTCTTTATATTCACTATACCTTGTCATAACTCACCCCACTATGTCTTTTAATAAGGCATTTTCTTTATCTAATTCCTGATGAGCTCCAACTGAATCTCTTGCAAACTGCAACCGTAATCTTAAATAACCTGGGTAATATTCTGAAAATTTTTGTAAATAAGGCATAAAAGTCTGATCAATTTTGTCTTTTTCTTTAGCTTTCCATACACTATCATCTAATTTAAGCATTTCTTTATAAGTTTCTTGAAGAATTGATTCCAGATCTCTAATATCTTTATCTAAGGCATCAAAATCAGCACTTACTTCATTATTAATATTTAATTTGTTCTGATTCATCAATAAATTCCCCTCCCATATTATTATTAGTTAATAAGTCATTAGGTTGTAACATTGGTTGCGTAACGTTTTTACTTTTTATCTTTTTCGTTGCATTATCAATATTATCACGATCATATTTTGCAACAGATAACATATATTCTGAATAATAACTTAAAGTATTAACCAATTCGTCTACTCGATTAATAGCATTCATTAATACATTAGAAATTGCTACTGCGTCAACTCCTTGATAATTTGTTTGCATATTATTAATATGTTCTATAAAAGAAGATTTTACAACATTTAACTTATTACATGATTCATTTAAATAAACCCCTGCTTTGCCTATCACATCAGCATCTCTTACTTCTCTTGCCATAATGACCTCCTATTTCGTTAAATACTTTGTATAAACCCAACCTTCTTGACCATTATATCTTACTTTTGTCCAATCTCCTGACCTATCAAGAACATCAAGTTCAGCTCCATTATCAATACTTCCAATAATGTTATTAGAACTACTACTATTTGGTGCATTTCTAAAATTCAAACGACTATTAGAATTTTCTACTTTTACGGTCGTCTTAGGAGGAATGTCAACTTTAGAGCTTGGAATTTTACTATTTTCTGGAATAGTAACATATTTTTTGGATACATACCCAGTTGTACCAGATGACGTTCTAACTCGGTAGAAACCATTTTCTTCACCTAAAATCTCAATTTTATCTCCTTGTGAATATTGTCCTATTATATTACCATTATTTCCTCCATCAGCTGTACTTCTTATATTTAAATGACTATTGGTATCTTTAATATTATCAACTACTCCTACAACTTTTCCACTTTCTTGAGTTTTTGGATTTGTTGTTCCTCCTGGAGTATCTGCTTGATGTTCAGGTGTTGAAGATGGTCGAGTACTCGTACTTCCATTGTAAGTCGAATCAACCGTTTCACCACTTGAAGGGGTTGTTGGTTTACTAACAACATTATTACTTGGAGTAGTAGCATCAAATGATGATTCATCAACCTTTACATAATCTCCAGAAGCATATCCTTCCACTACATTTCCATTTTTATCTTTATATTTGACACGATACCATGTAGACCCACTACTATCTTTTTCAGTACCAACTACGGTAAAATCAGTTCCTGGTGTAAGTGACCCAACTACACCATTTTCTGTCCCAGCATTACTACGAACTCTTAAAGATGTAGTTACACCATTTAATTGAGCTTGAGTTCCTGATTCTAAATCATTAGCAAGAGTAGTCAAATCTTCTCCTCCTGGCTCTGGCACTTCTTGAAATACATCAATATATTCGCCTACATTATCAACTGCACTTTTCCAATTGGTTTGCAATTCATTAATCGCTTCAAATATACTATTTGTATAATCTTTAATTGATGTCATAACACTATATGGATTTTCACCTATGTCAAAACTACCACTTTTAAGTGCCCCCATTACAGCTTCTGAATCTATATCGGTTTTACACATTTTTTCTCCTCCTATTCCTAAATTTTCAGCAATTAAATAACTTGCTAAAAGGTTTACAACTATTTTGTAAACCTCTAAGTAGTTCTTTAAACTTATAGATTACTAGCATTTTGAGCATTTTCAGCATCAGCTTGTTCGTATTTTTCAACTGAAGATATGATAAATTCAGCAACTCTAATTATCTTATCACACGTATCATCAAACTTAGGTTTTAAATTACTATTATAATTTTCCATAAATGCTTGAGAACCTGATCCTGAATAACTATTAGGTATTCCTCCTATTTCTTTAGTTGAATCTTCCAAAGCATTCCTCATATTTTCAGCTTCTGTCTTCATTTCAGATGCAATATTTTTTAAATCATTTCCATGTAGTTCTAATCCTTCCATTCTTATCCTCCTATTCTAATCTTCCAGCAGCATCTGCTATATCATCTTGTAAATTACTTGTCTTTACTGCTGTTTTTCTTAAAAAATCAGCATGTGATTCAACTGCTTGTCCAATATTTATTAATTCTTCTTTCTTAGATATTACTTGGTTTGTAAATGCATTATTATCTACACCTTTCCACATTCCTCTTGCTTCTTCTAATTTCTTATAAACATTTTCTAGACTATTTAAATATCTTCCTACATTATCTGATACGCGATTGGCAATATTTATTACCTCATCATATGTCATTCCTATAGCACTCATTATTACACCTCCATTATTATTATAACTTTTTTTATATCCTATAGTCAATCTATTTTACATTTTTTTTAAGAATTTGACACTTTTATATATCTTTTAAACAAAAGATAGCATAAAACGGTATATATTTAATATTCTTTTTTACACCAAAATTATCATCAGTAAGTCTAATTGCTTTATTTATTTTAAATTTGGTTAAAAATGTTGTTAAAGCTTTAGCTTTTGTCAAATTCATATTTGAAATCTCAATTGGAATTATTTCTCCTAATCGATTTTGAATTACAAAGTCAATTTCACTTTTACCTTCTGATTGATAATAATATAAACTATAACCTAGCATTGCCAATGTATTAGCAACATTATTTTCAATAAGTGTTCTTCTTAAATTATCATCCGTCATAAATTTCATACGACTTGCATGTAACATCGTATATAAAATTCCAACATCATTAGTATATAATTTAAAACTCTCATCATCTTTATTGCTACTTAATGGACTCTTTACATCATTAAGTTTAAAACTTCTATTTATTAATTGATTTAATCCAAGAGTATTAATACTTGATTCATAATCTTTACTTCGACTTCCTTTTTTAATATTTCCATATTGAAATTTTTTATTTTCTTTCACTAATTGATAAGGGAGACTATTTAAAACATCACTACTTCTTGGAATATCAATTAAATTTCTTGCATCAATGGTTTCTTTTTTAATAATATCAATTATCTTTTGTTTAATGCTTTCTAAATTTAAGAAATCTACTCCTTTAAAATATGCATCAACAACTTCTGGCATCCCACCCGTAATTAAATAATCATTATACATATCAATCGCCATTTGATGGAAAGGCATTTTTGTATTACTTGCATAAGATTCTTTTATAAAATTAATCAATTGCTTTTTATCTGAATTAGCTAAAAATTCTTCAAAGTCCATAGGATACATAGCTTTAAAATATAATTCTTCTCCTTTAAACTTATTTAGATTTTCTTTTCTAGAAGTAATCATGATTATATGATATAAATTAGCTTCCATACCAAATAATTTAATAGCTTTAACAACATATTGATCATTAACATTATCAAGAACAATTAATGTATCTTCTTTCATAATGGTTTCTCCAGCTAAAGCTGATAATTTTATAATTATCTTTTCAGGATTTTTTTCTCTTTTTAAGATATCAATTAATTCTCGATAATTATCCGTGTTAAAATAAACCATATTCTTGTAATTCTTTCTTCCAAATTCTAAAACGGAATAAGTTTTACCAATTTGTTTAGCACCATATAATAATAAAGGCTTTTTAGAATCTTTACTCCATCTCAATAATTCATTTGTAATCTTTCGTTCCATATTTCGTAGCCTCCTTACATTTATTATACTTTAAGTATATAGCGAATTATTTTTAAAGTCAACTAAATTTGACAAAAAATATGCACAAGTAATTATTTTTATTTACAATTCGCTACTTCCTTATAATTTGCTATCATTTTTAAAATAAAAGTCCTTATTTTATAATAATTTATTAGATTGAATTAATATAAACATAATTATTTAATTAGGTTTAAACAATTAAATTAAGAAAAATTTAACTGTAAATTGTAACTATTTTCATGATTATTTAGAACTTTTATTGCTACTAGTCATTTTAAATGTTATAATTAATTTGAAAGTTGAGTGATAAAATGAAAAGAATTGAAGAATTAAATTTAGAAGGAAAGAAAGTTATTATTAGGGTTGATTATAATGTTCCCATTAATGACAAAGGGGAAATTGTAGATGATAATAGAATTGTTGAAAGTTTAAAAACAATTAAGTATTGCTTAGATAAAAATTGCAAATTAATTCTTTTATCTCACCTTGGTAAAGTTAAAACGGAAGATGACTTAAAAACAAAAAGTTTAAAAGTTGTTGCCAAAAGATTGTCTGAACTATTAAATAAAGATGTTACTTTCATACCTAAAACTCGAGGAAAAGAAGTGGATGAGGCAATTGCTAATATGCAAGAAAAAGATATCGTTATGTTAGAAAACACCAGATTTGAAGACTTAGATGGTAAAAAAGAAAGTGGCAATGACCCTGAACTTGCTAGTTACTGGGCTAGTCTTGGTGATGTTTTTATAAATGATGCGTTTGGAACTTGTCATAGAGCCCATGCTTCAAATGTTGGAATAGCAAGTCATATTAAAGAAAAAGCTTTAGGATTTTTAGTTCAAAAAGAACTTGATAATTTATTACCTATTATTAATAATCCTGAAAGACCATTCACGGTTATTTTAGGAGGAGCTAAAATAAGTGATAAGATTGAAACAATTAAAAATTTAGCAAAGAAAGCTGACTATATTTTAGTAGGTGGAGCTATGGCTTATACTTTTTTAAAAGCAAGTGGTGTTAAAACTGGAAAATCATTAATTGATGAAGAATCATTAAATTTTGCCAAAGAAATGTTAACAAAAACCGATAAAATTATATTGCCAATTGACCATGTAGTAAGTATAGATAATAAAAGTTCTAAATATGAAATTAAAGATACTTTTGATAATGACAATATAGGTCTTGATATTGGTCCTAAAACTATTCAATTATTTAAATCATATATTGAAAAAAGTAAAACTATTTTTTGGAATGGACCAATGGGGTATTATGAAAATGAAATTTATCAAACAGGAACTAAAGAATTATGTGATTTTATTAGTAAACTAAATATCACTTCTGTTGTTGGAGGGGGTGATACTGCTTCTTGTGTTATCAATATGGGTTATAAAGATAAATTCACTCATGTCTCAACTGGAGGGGGCGCATCTTTAGAATTATTAGAAGGAAAAAATTTACCAGGAATTAATTTATGACCAAAATTTTAATTGCTTATGCAACTTACGGAAATGGTCATAAATCTGCTGCTGAAAGTGTTTATAATTATTTAAAAGATAAAGGTTATGAACTCAAAATAATTGATATTTTAGAGTATGGAAATATAATTGCCAAAATTGATAAAAAAGCTTTTGAACTAAATTATAAATATCAATTTAATCATCATCTTTTTACCTTTATTATAATATATCTAATAATAAAATTGTAACTTCTCCTTATAAATTATTACCTAAATTATTATTTACTAAAAAATTAACTAAAGAAATTGTTAATTATAATCCAGATATCTTTATTACTACCCATTTTTTTGGAAGTAGTTTAATGGGAATACTTAATAATCACTATCATTTAAATACAAAAATTATTTCCATTATTACAGACTATAAAGCTCATGTCTTATGGCTTAGAAATAGTCCAAAAGAAGATGCAATTATCGTTAATGACAAAAAAATAAAAGATGAATTAATAAAATATGGTATCAATAGTGAAAAAATTTATCCATTTGGCATACCAATATCTCAAAATTTTCAAAATCCTAAACTTAAAATGCCTTTTAAATTTAATAATCAAAATAAAAATATACTCTTTTTAGGTGGTGGAGGAAATGGTTCAAATTTTTCATTTAAGTATTTTAAAAAATTAGTAGATGCTAATTTACCTATTAATATAATTTTTATCGCTGGAAATAATCAAAAATTAAAAGATAAATGTAAAAATTATAGTCAAAATAAAACTATTAAAGTTTTAGGATTTACTAAAGATATTCCTACCTTTTTAAAAAATTCGGATATTGTTATTACTAAACCTGGAGGAATTACAACAACAGAAGCTGTCTTTATGCATATTCCTTTAATTTTAATACCAGGAAATGGTGGTCAAGAAAATTATAATGCTAAATATGTTGTAAACAATAAATTAGGATTAAATTCTAAAAACCCTAAGGAACTTATTAAAAACGTAAAGTTAGTTTTAGATAATACTAAGTTATTAGAAACTTTTAAATTAAATTTAACTAATCAATTAGAAAATAAATCATTAGATAAATTATATAATTTAATAAAAGAAATGGAGAAAAAATGAAATTAATATGTGCTAATTTTAAAATGAATTTAAGACAAGCTGACATTAAAAATTATTTAGATGTAATAGATAATAAAATTAAAGATAATATTATCTTTTTTCCTAGTAGTTTATATATTAGTAATTTTAAAGAAAAAGGATATAAAGTTGGCAGTCAAGATATATCTTTTAAAGAATTTGGTAGTTTAACTGGTGAGTTATCAGTATTGCAATTAAAAGATTTTGGAATAAGTTATTCTATAATTGGTCATTCAGAAAGAAGAAAGTATTTTAATGATTCCAAATATATTAATGATAAAGTTAGACTTGCTTTAACTAATGATATTAAAATTGTACTTTGTATTGGAGAAAAGTTAACTGAATTTGAACAAAATTTAACAATTGATGTATTAAAAAAAGAATTAGATACTGCTATTAATAATAATCAAAAATTAATTACTGAAGATAATCTTATTATTGCTTATGAACCTATTTGGGCAATTGGAACTGGTAAAATACCAACAAATAGTATTTTAACCAAAACTATTTCTAAACTTAAAAATTATTTAAAAGATACTTATAATTTAAATTTAAAAGTCTTATATGGAGGAAGTGTTAATTTAAAAAATATTAATGAATTAGAAAAAATTGATTTAATTGATGGCTATTTAATTGGAGGAGCTTCCTTAAATCCAGAAAATTTTTTAGCATTGATAAATAAGATAATTTAAAGGTTTCGACAATTCTTGACAAAAAAAAGCCTTGCAAAATTTGTAAAATATTATATAATGATAATGCGTGTAGTATAGAGAAAGGAATAATATGAAAGAAATTAAAGTACTAATGATCGACGATAATAAACAATTAGTCGACATGGTTAAGGAGTATTTTAGTAGTCACGCAGTAATTAGATTAGACTTAGTTGCTAATGATGGGAGTGAAGGGGTTGAATTAATAAAAGACAATATTGAGAATATAGATTTAATTCTACTTGACTTGATAATGCCTAAGAAAGATGGAATTTCGGTTTTAGAAGAAATTAAGGATATTCCTAATTTACCTAAAATAATAGTTTTAACGTCGTATAATACACCTGAGATTATTAGAAAAGTGGCAAATTTTGGAGTTAATTATTTTATGTTAAAACCATTTGAATTACCAGAACTTGAAAAGAAAATATTAGAATCTGCTGATGGAATTAGTAAAGGTAATCGAACTTTAGACTTGTATCATAATAATTTACAAATTGCAATTACAAAAGTCTTACATGAACTTGGTGTTCCCTCTCATATTAAAGGTTATTCTTATATAAGAGATAGTATTATGGAAGTTTTCTTAAACCCTAATTTAGTTGGGGGAATAACTAAAGAATTATATCCTAAAATTGCAAAAGAATTTAATACAACTGTCTCACGAGTTGAAAGAGCAATTAGACATGCCATAGAAGTTAGTTGGAATCGTGGTAATTGGGATTTAATGCAAGAAATATTTGGTTATAGTGTTGATATAGATAAAGCTAAACCAACTAATTCGGAATTTATTATAACCATTGCTGATAAATTAAGACTTGAATATATTAATGTAAAATAAAAGTATTGGAAAATTTGCAATACTTTTTTTAATATCAAAATAATTTGCAATCAATTTTTTTCATTTAAGTTTAATTAACAAATCTTTTTACATTATTACAATTTATAAAAAAAATATCAAGCTATACTCGATATCTATTGCTTACCAGTTTTCTCTTTAAACTTTTCATAAGCATTATCATTAATAATTAAATCAAATTCACCAATATATTCCATAACCGTTGTACCAAAACTTAATTTAGTATCATTTAAAGAACTATATTTACCTAAATTTTCTTTATTAAAATCTCCTACTACTGCATTTAAATTTAAAAACATAAAACCTTCATTTTTATATTTTTTAATTAATTCCCAAATAAGAACATATCTTGGATTAAATTTTTTATATTCATCATAATAACTATCAATTACTAATTCTACTCCATTATTATGTTTAATTGTGAAAGCAGCACCAATCGTTATATAATCAGGATAATTTTTGGATAAATTAGTAGCATAAACTAGTTCATTTTTATAATAATTTAAAGTCTTATCAGATTCCATTTTACGATTAATAACATCTTGTCTTGCTGTTCCTGTAATATTATAATCTTGGACATTATTAGCTAATTCTTCATTAATAATTGCCTCTTGATCATATAAATTCTTCATATTTGTTATATATTTATCAGTATTAACATTAATAAAAAATATATCAATTGCATTATTCTTTGAAAAATTATTATATAACCCTTGATAATATCTTCTTTTTCTTTTTTTATTTTTAATTGCTGTAAATTTATAAAGTTCATCAACATTACCAGTTGGATCTAAATAAATTTCAACTCCTGCTTCAATTGCTTTATCAATTATTTTTTTACTCTCTCTATCAATTTTATTATATAAAGTTTTAATATCAGGTTGTAAATTAATGAAAGCATTTAATCGCGGTTTATAATTTTCAAAGTATTTATTAAATCCTTGATGAATATAGCCATTTTTTTTTAGAATATCTAAAATATTATTAATTGTATTACTAAAATAAATTATATTTCCATGTCTATCACGTTCACTACAAATAATAGGTGGATCAATTTTAATAAATGCATAGTGTTGTTTTTTTAATAATTTTATTAAACCTAACGTTACATTTCGAACTAATTTAGGATTTGTATAATCAATTAAAAATCCTCTTGGAGCATAAGCATATTTATAATATAAATAAAAAGTTTTATGCAAAAATAAAGTAACCCCAACTAAAGTTCCATTTTCAACAAAACCAATATAAAAAGTATTTAATCCTTCATATCTTGAAGTTTCAGCATATGATGAGGTCTGATAATATGTACTATACTTATGATGATATGCAAATTCATCAAATTCATCTTTAGAAAGTGCTACTATTTTCATATCCCAACGCTCCTCTTTTATATTATAACTTTTTTTTTATACTTTAGCAATAGAAAAAAGTCTAGAAAATCATGAAAATAAATTTTCTTTTTAGAAAAGTCATGTTATAATAATATGGTAAGGTGGTGGGCTTATGGAAGATGATGCAATAGAAATTATAGATCACGATGATAATAATAATCAAAATATGGATACTAAAGAATTTGAAATTATTGATATTAAAAAAAGTAACTCTGAAAATAAAAATGAAAATTTAAAAACTACCAGTGATACTAATAATTCAAGTGATATAGCTAAGGAAAGTATGAAAATAATTGAAGAATATGGAGAAAACTTTAGTACTAAAGAATACTTAACAAATCCTGCTATCGGTCGAGATAATGAAATTGAACAATTAATCGTAGCTATTTTGACTCCAGAAAAATCAGCTATTTTAGTTGGAAAACCTGGAATTGGAAAAACTGCTATTGTTGAAGGTCTTAGTTATAAAATTAAAAATGACGATGTCCCTAATGCCTTAAAAGGATATACTATCATCAAGCTTAATACAGCTAGTTTAACTGGCATTGTTCCTGAAACTAACGAACTTCGCATTCAATATATTGTTAAACATTTAAAAAATTTAGATAAAATTATTATTTTTATAGATGAAATTCATACTTTAATTGGAACAGGTGAAAATACTTTAGACTTTGCTAATATCTTTAAACCCATAATTGATCGTGGAACTATTAAAGTAATTGGAGCTACCACTAGTGATGAATATAATCGTTATATTTTACGAGATAAAGCATTTGTTAGACGTTTTCAAAAAATTGAAGTAGCTGAACCTACTAGAGAAATGGTTATTAAAATAATGATGGGAACTTATCCAAAATTTGAAAAGAAAATGGGTTTAAAATTAAAATACTCTGATTTCATTAAAGAAGAAATCATGACTTTTATAACTGATGCAACTTCAGAATTTAAAAGAGTTTATGAAACTTCTATTCGCTATCCTGATATTGCTTTAACAATTCTTCAACAAGCATTCTCTTATGCATCTTTTGATAATCGTAAAGAAGTAACTATCAGAGATATCAGAAAAGCTATTCAAACAACAAAATTAATTTATCCAGATGTTATCAAAAAAGAATTAGTTCGTTTTAACGAAGTTTTTAAAGATGTTTATTTAATGGAAACAAAACAAATATTAAAGGATGAAACATGAAAAAATTTTTTTATTACGTAAGATTAGTTACATTCATAGCTTATTTAATTATGATGTTCTTACTAATCAATAAATTATATAAATCTAATATTATAGAAATTTTATATTTTATTTTCAATGCTATTTATGCAATGATTATAATTTTAACTATGCTTTCAAAGAAAAAAACATTTATAAATAACATATCTTATAATATATTGAATATTAGTTTATATACTTATACTTTTATTATGTTTTATATGGTCTTTGATGCAACTAGTCTTGAAATTATTGCTAATGAAAAATATTTTCATCATAACTATATTATGTTGATTATATTAATTGGTATCTTAATATTCTATACTTTATTATTAAACTTTGAAAGTGAAAAAAATGATAACTCTTAATTACTGTTGGTTATCATTTTTATTATCTAATAAACTATTTCTAAAACTTTCATAAATAATAATGCTATTTTTTAAATCATTATATTCAAACCCTTTAATATTATTTAAATTATCTTTTAATTTAAGTAATTTAGTAGAAGCAACTGAAAATCTTTTATTAATATTTTGAATTAAATATTCTTTTTCTTGTTTTTCAATCTTATCAAGAGA
>CAYTGK010000021.1:0-12091 GCA_964437305.1 uncultured Muribaculaceae bacterium | reverse complement strand
CTCTCCCCCAGCATTTATGTGATTAGATAAAACAATTACTTTAGAATCATTACCAAATGTATCAGTCATTGTCGATAATCTTTCAGCTCTAGTTAACGTTGTATCATCATCTCTAGTAATTGCAACAGGAACACCTAATTCCTTAAATCTATCATACATATAATTAGCAGCTTTTAAAGTGAAATCTTTTTCTCTTAAACCACCCGATACAGCACCAGGATCACTCCCTCCGTGCCCTGCATCAACAACTATACGATATCCATTATTATTCATTTATATTCACCCTAATTTAGTCTATGTATTTACCCAAGTTTGGTTACAAACTCATTTAATGAATTTATACAAAATAAGCTGGTTACTTCACAATCAATTATTTCACCTTAAAAAGCAATAAGAAATAACTCTATTAAATATAGGAACTTTTTACACATTTCCTAATTTTACTATATTGACTTATTAAATTTTTTTTCACGATTCATATAAGTTGAAATAGCTGATTCAACTTCTTTTAAAGAACTATTACTTAAATTAGAAATAACAATTTTTTCTTTAGCTGTATCAATTATTACTCTACCAAACAAAAATCCTGATTGAACTTTTAAATCATTAAACAAATCAGGTGTTACTGTAGTTAAAAAATAACCCCACATAACTCTTTTTGTTGCTATCATTATTCTTTCATTAGTTAAAGCAACAACACAACTTGAAAATATTTCTTTATTAGAAAAACCCTTTTGACCACAAAAAACATAAAACAATTTTTCGTTAGGATTAATATGTTCAGCAATAACTCTACTATGAGCTTTTAGTCTAAAAGCAATTGTTCCAAAATACTTTCTTTTAAATCTTAACGCTAAATCATAGATTTTTTTATTCATCACATAAATCCATTTCGCTCAAATAAATCCTCAAGTTGCTTCTTTTCAACATAGCCATTAACTCCATCAATAATTTTACCATTTTTAACTATTAAAGTATTTGGTGTACCAAACTCCCCTTTAAACCAATCTTCATCAGAATTAATCAATTTAAGACCATCTTCAGTATATGGAGCATCTTCTATACCACTTAAAAATGGAGTTGCATCTAAATAGTAAATTTTTAATTTATTTTTACTTCCAACACTTCTAATAATTGGATCTTCCTTTTGACACCATGAACACCCTGGTCTTGCTAAATAAATAATTCTACTTTTACTATCTTTTAAATATTTTAAATATTCATCAATTTTAATTTCTTCAAATTCATAAGGTCCAGACCCATAACTACTAGATACCCAAAAAGCCATACCTAAAATAGCCAAAACAACAACTACTACTCCAATTCCTTTAAAAATTTTATCTTTTGTTTCCTTACTTATACTACTCATTATCTTTTCCTCCTTATTATTTTTTATATCTTTTTTTTCTTTTTTCTTTTCCATACTTAAACATCCTTTCTAAAATGATTATAACACTATTTTTTTTAAATTTCAAACTTTTTATAACAAGCATTTTTAAAAATTCTGATTAAATAATATAAGTGTTAGTATTTAATTTTGTCTCAAGACTAATATAAAATAACTTTTTTGAAATAATGAAAAGAAAAATTATTTGATTTCATCTTATAAGATAACTGCCTAAACATAAGCTTATTAATAAATCTCATTCCAACTTCTTTGGTTACTTTTTCTCTAAAAGAAAGAAATATCCATCTGACATAACATTCATAATATTAAATACTATTTATTTTTATCCTATAATTAAAAAAGAATACTATTTACCTAAATAATATTCTTAATCAAACTACTTATCATGTAAACTTATGAAATTATTCTTAAATTTTGAAATTTAAAAATAATATTTAATTTTATTCTCTTGACAATAGTTTTCAATTTCTCTTTTTAAATTTACAAAATAACTATTATCTTTAAGTAAATAAATTTTAGCATACATAATATATAAGTCATTATGTTTATCATTAATATATTTTAATATTTTTCTTTTATATTCATCTCTTAATTTTAAAAATTCAAACTTGTATTCTTTAACAAAATTTTTTGTATTTTCAATTATTTCTTTATAATCAGTTAAATAAGGCATAAATGGAGAAATATTTAAAATAGTATAGATACCATTTTTCTTTAATTCTTTTAATGTTTCAATTCTTGAACTTATAGGACTAGCTTTTTCTAAATCACATCTTAATTTATCATCTAATGTATTTAAAGAAACAATAACTTTTAAATCTTTAATTTGTTTTAGTAAATCTAAATCTCTTAAAATCAAAGAATTCTTAGTTTCAATTATTAACCTAAAATCAAACTTAACTAATTGTTTTAATATATTTCTCGTAACTTCATATTGCTTTTCATATTCATTATAACAATCAGTGGTTGAAGACATTAAATAAGTTTTATTCCGAACACTTATTGTTTTTAAATTATAATCAGTTAATTTAACATCTAAAAAGTCTCCCCATTCTTCATCATGACCACTTAATTTTTTCATAAATGAAGCATAACAATACATACAGCCGTTTGGACATCCAACATAAGAATTTACAACAAAATCAATTCCAGGAATATCCGATTTAGCAATAGACCTATTAACATTTATTTCCTTAATTTTCATAAATCATCACAATCTAATTATAACATTCTTTAAAAATTCAAGCTTAAATATTCATAAAATTTGATATATTAAAATAGAAATCTTTTTCAATCATTAACCTAAATTATATAAACTATCCTAATTATTTTTCCAAAACACATTTATCTTTCTTTTACTAATCTAAAGTCTTTACTTGTATGATAAAATGTATAAATATATCTTTTATATAACATACTAACTAAGTTATAATATCCTTTAAAAGCTTCTTGCATCATACCTTTATCAACAAAATCAGATATTTTATTTAAAACTGGGATAAGTGATGCAATAAATTCTTTATCTAAATCATACCTTAAACATTCAGATATCCAAGGACCATAAATATCATACAACTTCGCATAATTATTTAATTCAGGATTACCTTCAACATATTCTTTCAAAATTCCTATATTTGAAAAAGGTTTTTCTTTAATATCTTTATTTAAAAGAACTCCAATCATACTTGAAACCCACCATCTTAAAAACTTTTCAATATCTCTTTCATCACGATTAACATATTCTTGTTTACGACATCTATCATTTATTTGATAATAACTTCTATGTTCCGTACAATAACACTTAATTCCTTTAGAATCATTTAATCTACAATGTGAACAATAACCACAATCTTCTTCAGTTGGCATATATTCATAATGTACTCTTGACATAATACTTCCCTCCTAATGGCTAGTTATTATAGCATATCTTTTTTCAAATTGCAAATTTTCTATTAATCCACTCTATTCCTACAATATTAATATGACTTTTAACAAGCAAATAAATCTCATATAATAAATACTCATAATCTTCTTGATAACTAGTAATCTTTAAAATACTTTCTTCACTTATATTTCCAGCAATAATTAAATCATAAAGATCAAAATAATAACTTGGAAAAAGCATTCTTATATAAAAATAAAGATAATCAGTATTTGACATTGGAATTTTCTTTAAATAGTTAATAATACTTGAAACATCCCATTTTCGTTCAAAAAAACAAGATTTAAGGTACTCAGCTAAATCACGAATTCGAAAATCAATTATTAAATTTAAAGGATTAAAGAATTCTTCTATCGTTGTATTTTTCTTTACTCTCTGATGTTCAATACTAATATTTTGATTATTCACGTTAATTAAACTTAAATAGGTAATTGCATTTTCTGTTAATCCAATATAATAATAAATAGAATTATAAATTAACTTAAACTTATGCATCAAATGTTTAATAGAATACTCTATATTATCAATTTTCTTACACCATAATTCTATCCAATTAGTCCTATTTAAAATACTAGGTAAAACTCCAATTCTTCTTTCAAAATTAACTACTTCATTTAAACTAATTAAAGTTTTACTATTAAATCTTAAAAGAATTAAAACATAATAATAGTTACCATACCTTGTTGCAATCATAGAATCTCTATTCAAAATAATTTTATTTATCTTGTAATTATTATAAAGCATATAAGTATTAAGTTTAAATATATCATTTAAGTTTTCTAACATACCATCATATCTATATAAGCAAAAAGAATGATTTAAATAATTAAAATAGTAATTATGATTTTGCATATTAATTCGATCAGTTATTATATAATAATAGTAATTAAGTAAATCTTTCACTTTATCACCTATTTAATTTTATTTATTTATTTTGAAAAGTATGTTATAATACCTCTAGAAGGAGGACATTATGAAGGAAAAAATTGAAAAAGTTTTAGAAGAATTAAGACCTTATATTATGGATGATGGTGGAGACATTGAATTTGTTAAGTATGAAGATGGAATTTGTTATTTAAAGTTTTTAGGTCATTGTGCTACTTGTCCCATGCAAATGATGACTTTAAATGAATTATTTAAAGAAAGTTTAGTTAATGAAATTGAAGAAATTACGGAAGTGAAATTAATAAGTGAAGAAAATTAGATTATTTTAATCTTTTTTTTCTTTTTTATGATAAAATTATAATGGTGATATTAATGATTATAGATAGACTTAAAAAAATTGGAATTTTTATTTTATTATTTGTTTTATTTTTATATAGTGATTTATTTTATATGATTCCTTTAAAACTTTTGAATGTTGATTTGAATAAATTGAGTTATAATACTAAACTTTTATTTTCTAATCTTGCTTCTTTAATTTTAATAGGTATAATTGTTCTTATTTATCGAAAGTATTTGAAAGAAAAATTTAAAGATTATAAGGAACATTTTGGTGAATATTTTGATTTTGGGATAAAATGGTGGTTTGTTGGGGTAATTGGAATGGTAGTTTTAAATTTATTAATTACTAATCTAACTCCTTTAAAAGAAGCTACTAATGAAGCTTTAGTTGATGATATGATTACAAAATCTCCTCTTCTTAGTTTTATAAGTGCTGGTTTAATTGCTCCGTTTGTAGAAGAAATGATTTTTCGAAAGTCTTTTTCGGATATGTTTCATAACAAATGGGTTATGATTATTGCAAGTGGATTAGTTTTTGGCTTGTTACATGTTGTCTTTAGTTATAATACTTGGCTTGATTTTTTATATGTTTTACCATATGGTTTTTTAGGTGGGGCTTTTGCTTATATTTTAGCTAAAAAAGATAATGTTTTAATACCAATTACCTTTCATTTAATTCATAATAGTATTTTAACTTTAGTAACAATTATTTCAATGGGGTTATAAATGGAAACTAGAGAAGAAAAGAATAAAAAAATTCGCAAGAAGATAATTCAGGAGGAACGAGAAAAGAAAACAAAAAAGATTGTCAAGATAATCACGATTATTCTAACTATTATTTTAACAATTCTTTGTTATGGAATGTTTATAGGAGCTAAAGTTACTAAAGTATTAGAATATAAAATTACAAATTCCAGTATTCCTGCTAGTTTTCATGGAGTTAAGTTAGTTCAAATAAGTGATATTTTAGTTGATAGTTTAAATAAAAATGATTTAAATAAATTAGAAAAACAAATTAATAAATTAAAACCTGATATTTTAGTTTTTACAGGTGATTTAAAAAAAAGAGATTATTCTTTAAGTAAAAAAGATATTGATACTTTAGAAAATTTCTTTAAAAACTTAAAGGCAACAATTGGTAAGTTTGCTATTTCTGGAGATAATGATGATGATAGTTTTCATGTAATTATGGAAAACTCAAACTTTGAAATTATTAATAATCAAGAAAAGCTTTTATACTATAAAGATAATGAGCCTATTAAGTTAATTGGATTTGATACAAAAAATTTAAAGGGAGTTACAAGTAAAGATAATTATTATACGATTTGTCTTTTACATAATCCTGATAAGATTAATGAAATTACGAAAACTACGAATTGTAATTTAGGACTAGCTGGTGATACTTTAGGTGGTGAAATTAGAATACCTTTTACAAAGATTGGTTTATTTGATAATCATAAGTATCATAATGAGCATTATAAAGTAAATGATACTGAACTTTATATCTCTAATGGTCTTGGTAATAATAGTAATATAAGACTTTTTAATAGACCTAGTATTAATTTATTTAGATTAACTAAATATTAAAAGTCATGAAATAAAATTCATGGCTTTTTTATATATTTCAAGAATATTTTTTCTTTAAACTGTTTTATATTTTTATTTTAGAATTTACATAATCTATTATTTCAGATACTTTAACTGTAGTTTGTTCCATAGTATCCCTATCTCTTATAGTAACTGTATCATTATTTAAAGTTTCATCATCAATAGTAATACAAAATGGCGTTCCAATTGCATCAGCTCGGCGATAACGTTTTCCTATATTACCAGTTTCATCATAAGTAGTTGCAAATTCTGGAGCTAATTTTTCATAAATTTTATTGGCTAATTCAGTATGCTTTTTCTTGATAAGTGGTAAAACAGTTACTTTGTAAGGAGCTAATTTATAATCAATTTTTAATAATTCTCTAGTAACTCCATTTTCTTCATAATTAGGTTTATAAGCATCACAAAGTAATGCTAAAATTAAACGATCTACTCCAACACTTGGTTCAACAACATAGGGAACATATCTTTCATTAGTATCTGGATCAAAATAAGTTAAATCTTCTTTAGAATGAGAAATATGACAATTAAGATCATAATCAGTTCGATCAGCAATTCCCCAAAGTTCTCCCCATCCCATTGGAAATAAATATTCAATATCTGTAGTTGCTTTAGAATAAAAACTTAATTCTTCTTTACTATGATCTCTAAATCGAAGATTATCTTTATTAATCCCTAGTTTAATCAAAAAATCCATACAAAATTGTTTCCAATATTTAAACCATTCTAAATCTGTATTAGGTTTACAAAAAAACTCATATTCCATTTGTTCAAACTCTCGAACTCTAAAGATAAAATTACTTGGTGTTATTTCATTACGAAAAGCTTTACCTATTTGACCAATTCCGAATGGTAATTTAGCCCGCATTGAACGTTCAATATTTTTAAAATTAACAAATATTCCTTGAGCTGTTTCTCCTCTTAAATACACTTTACTTTTAGCTTCTTCAGTAACTCCCATATAAGTTTCAAATAATAAATTAAACTTTCTAATTGGAGTAAAATCATGAGCTCCACAAGTTGGGCAAACTATATTATTTTTTTCAATATAATCTTCAATTTCTTTGTTTTCCCACCCATCAGCTGTAACTTTACCATTAGTTGCATCTTCAATTAACTTATCAGCTCTATGTCTTGCTTTACATTTTCTACAATCAATAAGTGGGTCAGCAAAAGAGGCAACATGACCACTTGCAACCCAAACATTAGGATTCATAATAATTGCTGAATCAAGTCCATAACTGTTTTTCCTAGTTAAAACAAATTCTTTCCACCACATTCTTTTTAAATTTTCTTTTAATTCTCGACCTAAAGGGCCAAAATCCCAAGAATTGGCAAGTCCTCCATAAATTTCACTTCCTTGAAATATGTAACCATATTGTTTACAATAGTTCACTAAATCTTCCATTTTCATATTTTTTCCTCCTTTAAAATAAAAAGAGACCTTACTTTCTGTAAAGACGAGCATACCCGCGGTTCCACTTTACTTACTCCTAAGAATCTCTTAAAATCATATAACTGTTAGGTTTCCAAGCCCGTCATCGTTTTTTCTTTATAATTATATAAAACTTTTTTAAAATATGCAAGTATTATTCATTTATTTCTTTAATTTTTTCTTCGATTCTCTTAGCATATTCAAGTGATTCATCATATTCAAAAGTTAGCTCGGGAGTATGTCGTATCTCAACTCTTTTTGAAATTTCACCTCGAATAAATCCTGCACTCATTTTTAATTCATTTAAAACGGTTTTATGGTCTTCATCAAAACAAGTAAAATAAATTTTAGCATAACTTAAATCATTTGTAATACTAACGCCCGTTACTATAACCTTTTTTAGAATAGGATTTTTTATCTCTGTTCCAAAGATTATATTAAGTTGTTCCATAAAAGCATTATTAAGACGTTCTAATTTAACTTTTTCCATTATTTCTTAACCTCTACATTTTCATAAGTCTCGATTATATCGCCTTCTTTAATATCTTGAAAATCAGTAATTGTAATGCCACAATCAAAACCATTTTTAACCTCTTTTACACTATCTTTTTCATGTTGTAAAGACCCTATTTTACCTGTATAAACAACTACTCCATCACGAATAATACGAGCATCACTTCCATTTTTAATAACCCCACTTAAAACATGGGAACCAGCAATATTACCAATTTTTGAAAATTTAAAAATCTGTCTTACTTCAGCAGTTCCAACAACTACTTCTTCAAAAATAGGATCAAGCATACCACGAATAGCATCTTCCATTTCTTCTACAACTTTATAAATAATATCATACAATCTTATTTCAACATTTTTTTCTTTAGCAAAATCTAAAATTTTACTATTAGGTCTTAAATTAAATCCAATGATAATTGCATTTGAAGCTTGAGCTAAAAGAATATCACTTTCTGTAATGGCTCCTACTCCACTTCTGATAACATTTACCCATACACCTTCAACATTAATTTTTCCAAGCGATGCTTTAACAGCTTCTTCACTACCTTTAACATCACATTTTAAAACAACATTAATTTCTTTTTCACCTGCTTCAATCATACTGAATAAGTCATCTAAACTCATACCAGCTTTATTAGTATCGGCTTCTTTATTTCTCGTTTGACGTTCCAAAGAAATTGCCCTAGCTTCTTTTTCCGTTTCAAAAGCCATGAATTTATCTCCAGCTAATGGTAAATCATTAACTCCCGTTATTTCAACAGGAGTTGATGGCAAAGCCATTGTAATATTATTGCCTCGATCATCCTTTAAAGTTCGAATTTTTCCATAATTAGTCCCGATTACAACTGGATCTCCTAATCTTAAAGTTCCACTTTGAACTAAAAGAGAAACAACACTTCCAACTTTTTGATCAGTTCTTGCTTCTAAAACTGTTCCTATTGCATATCGATTAGGATTAGCTTTTAATTCGGCCATTTCACTAACTAATAATAATGTTTCTAAAAGCTCTGGTACTCCTTCACCTGTTTTGGCTGAAATATTACAAGTAATAACATCACCACCAAATTTTTCAGGTACTAGTCCATATTCCGTTAATTCTGTTAAAACCTTATCAACATTAGCATCAGGTAAATCTACTTTATTAACAGCAACCACGATTGGAACCCCTGCTGCCTTTGCATGATCAATAGCTTCTTTGGTCTGTGGCATTACTCCATCATTGGCAGCTACTATCAAGACAACAATATCTGTAACACTAGCTCCTCTAGAGCGCATTTTGGTAAAAGCTTCATGACCTGGAGTATCAATAAATGTTACTTTTTTCCCATTTACATCAACTTGATAAGCCCCAATTGCCTGAGTTATTCCACCAGCCTCCCCACTTGCAACACTAGTTTTTCTAATGGTATCAAGTAGGGTTGTTTTTCCATGATCAACATGGCCCATAATTGTTATAACAGGAGGACGAGGAACTAAATCTTCTTCTTTATCAACTATTTCATATTGTTCAAAATTAGATTTATCAACACTTTCTTCATTTTTTAATTTTTTATTATAATCTAGTAATAATAACTCTACTGTTTCAAAATTTAAAGTTTGATTTAAGTTAGCCATAACTCCAAGATTAAATAATTTTTGAACAATTTCTGCTCCACTTACTTTTAAAAGTCCTGCAAGTGTTGCTGGAGTCATCTTATCATGATAAACAATAACATCATCTTCTTCTTTGTTTTCCATTAATTTATCACGATGTCTATAAATTTCTTTTCTTCCTTTTTGAAATTTAACTTTTGCATCATTTTTATTCTCATTTTTATTCTTAACTTTCTCTTTCCTAGTTGACATTTCATCAAAATCCATATCAATTTTACTAACTAAATTATCGACTTTACTTTCTAGTTCTTCATCAATTTCGTAATCAGGATTTTCATTTTCTTTTAAAGAATCAATTTCATTATCCAACATGATAATTTCCTCATCTGTTAAAATATCATCTTCATGGGTCTTTTTAATATTTAAAGATTCACATAGACTAATAATTTCTGATACATCTTTATTAACATCTAAGGCATACTCTAAGATACTCATATTCCACCTCTTTCTTATTTATTATTTATAATTACCTCTTTTATACTATCATATACTGAATCTGCGATAGTAATTTCTAAATGTTTTTCTAATACTTTGCTTTTCTTAGCTTTTTCTAATGTCTCTAGGTCATTTTTAATATATGCACCTCGACCATTTTTTTTGCCAGTTAAATCAACTTCAACATCTCCAGTTGGTGTTCTTACAATTCTAAGTAAATCACATTTAGGTAACTTTTCTTTAGTTACTACACAAGTTCTAAGTGGTATCTTTTTTACTTTCATATATCACCTATTGAACTTTTATACCAAGTTTACTAGCTTCTTCAACACTTTTAATATCTAGCCTATATTTTGTTAAACGACTAGCTAATTTGGCATTGATACCTTTCTTACCAATAGCAAGTGAAAAATTATCTTTATCAGCAACTACTATAGCTTCATTTTTCTTAGGATCCATAATTAAAACCGTTAAATTTTTAGCAGGTGCTAAAGCATTTTCTATAAATATTTTAGGATCTTTGTCATATTTAATTAAATCAACTTTCTCACCGTTTAATTCTTTTAAAATACTGGCAATTCTTGTGCCTTTATTTCCAATACAAGCTCCGATTGGATCAAAATTAGGATTTTCTGAATAAACTGCTACTTTACTTCTAATACCTGGTTCTCTTACAACTGCATACATTAAAACCGTCCCATCTTGAAATTCAGGAATTTCTAATTCAAACAACCGTCTTACAAATCCATAATGAGTTCTACTTAGTTTTATAACTAAGTTTCTTCCTGAATTATCAATTTTGGTTACATAAACTCTAATTTTAGAACCCATTTCAATCTTTTCACCAGGAATTAACTCTCTCCGAGGTAAAATTCCATTACTTCTTCCTAAATCAATAAAATAATTATCGGTATCTTCCAAGGCTACTGTTCCAAGTAATAGTTCCCCTTCTTTGTCTTCAAATTCAGCCAAAATACTACTTCTTTCAGCTTCTCGTATCTTTTGAATAACAACTTGTTTGGCAGTTGAAGTAGCAACTCTGGAAAAATCATCTTTTGGTGTAATTTCTGTATCAATTGTATCCCCAATTTCTAAAGTTTTATTAATCTTCCGAGCATCGCTTAATTTAATTTCTAAATCTGGATTGATTTCTTTAAGAATTTTATTTCCCTCTTCATCTTCCACTTCTTCTTGATCTGCAACTACTGTAATAAATGAATAAACTTTGATTTCTCCAGTATCAGGATTTACAATAACTTTACTATTACTTTTTCCATAATTCTTTTTATATGCTGTCGTTAAAGCTGTTTCCATAGCATCAAGCACAATTTGCCTATCAATATTTTTTTCTTTAACAATATTATCTAAAGCAATTAAAAACTCTTTAGCATTCATAATTATCACTTCCTTTACTCTTTCCATATACTTCTAAGATGTATTTATCTTCAATTAAATCAGCTTCATCTATGATTGGATTAATAATATTAGTTGCTAAAACTACCTTATCTATATCAATTATATCATCAGAATCTAAACATATCCTTAAATACAACTCTTGATTTTCTTTTTCAAGAACAACACTATCAACAACTAAATTTAATTCATCAAGTTTACCTTTTAATAACTCTTTAACTTTACTTTCCATATTCCTCCCATTCAAATTAAAGAGTAGGATTTCTCCCACTCATCTGAGACTATTATATCATATATTTCTTATAATTCAAGTAAATTTTGCATTTTTGTAAATTTTAGGTTATTTTTATTTATAATACAAAACCATAATCTTAAAATAATTATAATAGAATTAAAGTAAATCAAAAAGATTGTCTTTTGTAATTTACAGGAAATGATTCTATTATTAGAAACTAGTTAT
>CAYTGK010000020.1:0-12460 GCA_964437305.1 uncultured Muribaculaceae bacterium | reverse complement strand
GTTGACATATAGTTAACATACAAATTTATCATAGAAATGCTCCTTTCTATTTACAAATTAAGAATATCACAAAATATGGATATGGTCAAGCTTTACATTAAATAAATTTTTAAAAAAATTACCTATTTTATTAAAGATTGACTCATTCTTAGCTTTAATTTTTGTTTCTTTTTTATAGATTACTTCTTCATGAATTACTTTATTATTTAATAAAACTTTAACACTTCCTAAAGTATCTGAATCTTTATCATTAACAATAATTTTTGTTCTTATTTTATCTTTTTCATTACTTGTTAATGGATAAGAAAAAGAATTTTTTAGATAATAATCATCTTTAAATAAACTACTATCTACTTTAAATTTATCTTTATCTAAAATAGTATAATTCTGATAATTTTTAAAAAAATATTCATATAAATTTTCATGATTTTCATAAATATTTTCATCATCTAAAGTTACAATTAAAAGATTAAGATTATTATTACTTGCTGTTGTTACTAAAGAACGTCCAGCACTTGGAGTATAACCACTTTTAGCTGTTGTTATTTTTTTATAGTTAAAGATAATATCACATCTATTGGTTAAAGAATAAGCTTTTTGATTTGATTTAAAATCATAATATTTAGCTCCTGCTATTTCACGGTATTCTGGAAAATTTAAATATAAATATCTTGTTAAAATAGCTAAATCATATGGAGTTGAATAGTTTTTAGTTTCTTCATCTAAACCATGAGGATTTTTATAAATTGTATTTTGCATACCAATTCGAGAGGCTTCTTCATTCATTAAAAAAACAAAATCATCAATATTACCAGCGACAAAAGTTGCAATAACAACACTTGCGTCATTTCCACTTCGAAGCATAAGTCCATATAATAAATCTCTTAATGTAACTTCTTCTTTTAAAGATAAATACATACTAGTTCCATACATTTTTAAAACTTCTTCCCCAACTACAACTTTTGAATCTAACTTATCTCTTGCATAAGTTAAAGCAACTAGAAATGTCATAATCTTAGTAGTTGAAGCAATTAACCTCTCTGAATTACTATCATGTTCATAAAGTATTCTTCCTGAATCAATATCCATAACAATTGTTCCAGCTCCACTTGAAGTAATACCATTTACTTTTAAAGGATTTATAATTAATAAAAGAAAAAGAAGTAATATTTTCTTCATACATTTCACCTATCTAAATATATGAAATATATTAATAAAAAAAGAACTCATAAAAGTTCTTTTCACAGGAAAATATCCCATCTATATTAAACGCTTAATACGTTAAGCGTCACACTTTATTATATGATGCTAAAAAATTTTAGTATAAGCTTTTACCTACCAGCGTTATTAATAGTATATGTTCTATTTACTACTTTATGCACTAATAATATAAATTAAGGTGCATAAGTTTTAATTAGATAACCATTTTTCTTAAATTTTATCCAAATACTTCCATTTATATCCGTTCTATATATCTTACTAGACTTTAAAATATCTAAAATGCTTGCTTTCGGATGTCCATAACGATTATTTTTACCTACAGAAATAAGAGAATATTTCGGATTAATTGTTTCAATAAACTCCAAACTTGTACTAGTATCAGAACCATGATGTCCAACTTTTAAAAAATCAATATCTTCTAACTTATACTTAACCAAAATATCTTTTTCTCTAAAACTACTAGCATCTCCCATTAATAAAAATTTTAGATTTTGATATTTAAAATAAAGAACATTTGAGTTATCATTTTCATTATCATAAATAGTTGTATTTAAAAAAGATAATTTAACTTTAGGAATATTTAATTCTTTTAAATTTTGATAATAATTAATTTTTTTACTATCTAACACTTTAATTAATTTACTTTCCAAATTATTATAAGAATCATTATTAAAAATAACTTTATCTACTTTAAAATTATTAACTAAATAAATACTATCACCCATATGATCATAATCACCATGTGTTAAAATTAAATAATTAATTTCTCTAATTCCAAGAGATTTTAACATCTCAATTGTTTTACTTACAACATTACTATTATATAAACCACCTGTATCAATTAAAATAGCTTTATTATTACTATAAAGTAAACTAGAATCTCCTTGTCCTACATCAATCATCATATAGAAATTATTAGGAAAAATATCATTGATATAGAAATGAATTAAAAAAACAATAATTAATAAAATTAATCTTTTCTTTTTATTACTAAACAATCCTTTTATAATATAAGTTAACATTAATAAATAAAGAATTAATATAATCCAAGATATCTTTTTTAAAATAATTATTCCCAAAGTAAATGTGTTTAAATAATAAGATAAATTATTTAATATTTCCATAATAAAATAAAAGATATTATCTAAAAAAGGAAATATAAGGGTTAAAAGGGAAACTGGAAAAATAACTAGATTGAATATAGGAACATATATAAGATTATAAAAAATACTTAATATATTAATTTCATAATTAAAATAGATATTAAAAGGTAAACTATATAAAAATGATATTAAAGAAATTAGTAAAGTTTTTTTAAAGAAATTGCCTTTTAAATTATCTTTATTAATTATTAAAATAAAACTTATACTATAAGAATAAAGAAATCCCTTATGATAAATATAAAATGGATTTATAAATAAAGTTAAAGAAATTGTTAATAGAAAAAGTTCAATTGGTTTTAAATTTAACTTTAACTTTTGATTTAAAAATTTAAATATCATATAAAAATATACTCTTAATAAAGGAACTTGATAATCAGTTAAAAGAAGATAAGCAAAAATAATTAGAAATAAAATTAAATGAGATACAGTATCACCTACTCTAAATTTTTTTAAAGTAGTTAATATTAGATAACTTAAAAAAGTAAGATGAAGACTTCCAATTGCAAGAATATGACATATTCCATTTATTTGATATGAATGGTATAAATCATTTCCTAAATAAGATGTATCTCCAAGAATAAAGGATTTTAAATAATTTTTACTTTTAAAAGTATCTAGATAAGTGAGTAATTTATCTTTTAATTTATATATTAAATTTTGATTCTTCTTTAACAAAATTATCTTATTACTATTAAGAGTATAAAATATTTTATTATGATATAAGTATTCTTTATAGTTAAAAGTATTTAATATCGTATTATTAGAAGGTATTTCTAAATTTCCTTCAATAAACACTTTGTCTCCTAATTTATAAGGACATTCTTTTACATAAACAATTAACTTTTCAGGAGTTTTTATTGTAAGAGAGTATCCATAATCAGTTTTTTTGATTTTAGAAATTGTTCCTATAAAATTTGTTGTATCCTGATTATAGATACTCTGATAACGAAATACTTTAACATTTATAAAGACATATAAACAACTTATAACTATTAAGATGAGCCAAAACTTCTTAGACTGTAATATTGTCCTTAAGAGTTTCAAAAATTGCATCTCCGATTCCACTTACATTCTTGATATCTTCGATTTTTTTGAAAGAACCATTCTTAGTTCGATAATCTATTATAGCTTGAGCTTTAGCTGTCCCAATCTTTGGTAAACTCTCAAGTTCAGTGAGATTTGCTGTATTAATATTTATCTTGGAACTCACATCTTTAGTCTGACTTTTAGCATCAGGTTTAGTTATTGAATTAGTATTTGGTGTAATACAAGCATTATTCACCAGTTTACCATTACAAATAGATGAACTATTAGATGTATTTAACTCTTTATTAACATCATCATTAGTATAAACAATTATAACCATACCATCTTCTAATTCCATACTTAAGTTAAGTAATGAAGTATCACCATTTTCTAGTACTCCACCTGCTTCATTGATAGCATCAACAACTCTTTTCCCTTTTTCTAAAGAATAAACACCTGGCACATAAACTGCTCCTTTAACGTCAACATAATAATACTCTGGTTTTTCTTGCTTTTCCTTAATATTTTCATTTGATTCTTCAAGTACATTTTCATAGACTAAACTTTCCGTTTTATAACTATTCTTATTTAAAAATAACAACGTCATAGTTAAAGTAACAATTAATAAAGCTATAACAATAATTAATTTTTTCCTATTTTCATAAAGAAATATCTTTATAGTATTTAACTTATCCATTATTCCTCCTTTTCTTATTAAGTAATAAAAGAACACTTCCGATAAAAGATAAAATTAAAATCGTTATTGAAATAGCAATTCCATCATAAGTTTTAGGATTTTCTATATTATCAATAGATGTTTTATTATTAGAACAATAATTTTTAGCATATAAATTTAAATTCTCCTCTCTTTTTTTTAAATCACTTTCTTTTTTAATCAAACTTTCTTCATATTCTTTAAGAATAGAAGTTTCTTCATCAAGACTTTCTTTTTCACTAGTTAAAGTTTCTTCTAAAGTCTTTAATTCAAGTTGCTTTGTTGCTAACTCTTTATCCCAAAAGTTAAGATTTTCTTCTTGTTCTTTTAAAGTATTATCTTGCTTAGTTAAATCTTCATCTAATTTATTTAAATTTATCTCTTTATCTTCTAGAACTTTTTCTTTCTCATTTAAAAACTTATCTTTTTCATTTAAATCTTTATCTTGATTAGTTAAATCTGATTGTTTTTTAGCTAAAGTTTCATCAAGATTTTTAAGTTTTTCTTCTTTTTCTTTCAAAGAACTTTCAATAGCATTTAATTCTTCTTCTTTTTTTGTAATAATTAACTCTTTTGTCTTTAATTCTTCTTCTTTCTTCTTAAGCTTTTCTTCAAGGGCTTTTAATTCTTCCTCTTTAGGAGATAGATTATCTTCCCTAGTTTTTAATTCTTGCTCTTTTTTTTCTAAATCTTTATCTTTAGAATTTAACTTAGTTTCAAGTTCTTTTAAAGTATCCTCTTTTGTCTTTAATTCAGTTTCTTTTTCCTGCAATTGTTTTTCTTTAAAAGAAAGTTCTTGTTCTTTTTGTTTTAAATCTTCTCTTTCAGATTTTCCAATAAAGTCCTCATCACTTTTATATTTTATATAATTTCCAACTGTTGTTTCTTTAGATAACTTAGTAAAATCTAACTCATAATATTTAACTCCATCCTCACTGTGATATGCTTTAATGGTATTTCCAAGATGGATATAATCTTTATAAAAAGTAGTAGAATTTGACTTATAAGAAATATCTATTACTCCTGAAAAATACTTAGGTGTACTAGATCTTGCAAAACTTATACAGTTATCAACAACTAATTTAGAATTATTAATATAAACTACTTTTGTATTATCAATTAAACTTTTAACATTCTTAACAAGTACTTCTGAATCATTTATATATAAATTGCCTGTATTAACAAGCCCATAATTCGTTGTTTCAAAAGTAAACTTAGAATTATTAATTATAATATCCGAGTTATTTTCAATATTAAAAATAACATATTTGCCTGAAGTAATATCTAAAGTTATACCATCAATAGTCATTTTTCGGCAATAAATTGAAGTTGTTTTACTATTAATTGTTAAAGTTCCATTTCCTGTAATCGTTAAGTAAGAACATTCTATACTGTAACCACCTGTTGTATTTAGAAAATTATCTCCTATTAAATTAATAGTTAAATTTGAATCTGTCTTAATACTCTCAAGACTAGCATTTTTTAAAGTAAGTACATCTCTAGTTGCATCATAGAGAAAATTATCTTTCTCTAAAGTTGCTTCTACATCATATTTAATATTATCAATAGTAATTGTCTTAGCAAAACAGACTTGGGGTACTATGAATAAAGTTAAACATAATGTTAAAAGACTTAATAATTTAATCTTTTTCATTATCATTCCTTTCTATTAACCGGTCAACAAAACCACTATAACATAGTTTTAAAAATATGTCAAATTTTGTAAATTTACAATTTGTAGACAAAAATGGCTCAAATCGGCAATTTAGAGAAAAAAAGCCCTCAATTTATGAAATCGAGGGTTTAAAAAAGTATCGTTTTTCCAAATTGAAGTACTTTTACTAAGCAAAATGGTGAAAAAAATTTTTTTTAAGAATAATTTTAAAGATCTTTCACAACATCAATTCCTGTTAATAAATTACTATCTAAACAATCATTTGCATTGGTTGGATTACAAGTTTGAGAACTTCCACTACCAACTCTTCTTTTTGTACCAAGAGCACAAATACAATATTTATAACTATTTGATTGTAATGTAACTTTTACATAAGTATTAGAATCATAACTACCACCATCAGGATCATTAGCAAACTCCATTTTAGCATTTAATTCAGCAAAACGGTAAACTTTATATCCACCTTGTCGGACAGCATTCCGATCATCTTTACTTGCTGAAATTAAACTTTCAGCTTTAGCTACCATTCTTTTAGTATCACTTAAAAAATCACTTCTTTTACCATTATTAATTGTTGATATAATATTAGGAACGGCAATTCCCATTAAAAGTGCTAATAACGCAATAACAGCTAATAATTCAACTAAAGTAAAACCTTTTTTATTCTTGTTCATTTTTTAATTTTGCTAATTTTGTAAGTGCAACTCTAGCAGCTTCTTGACTTGCTTCTTTCTTACTACTAGCAATCCCCTTTCCATAAATAATATTATCTATTTTTACAACCACCGTAAATTTTTTATCATGTGATGGTCCTTCTTCATTTATTGTTTCATATGTAAATGACCTTTTATCAGTTTGCAAAGCTTCTTGTAGAGTTGATTTATAGTCACTAAAGAAATTAATATTTGGATCTTTTATATATGGAACAATAATATCTAAAATAACTTCTTTAACTTTTAAAAAACCATTTTCTAAATAAACAGCTGCCATTAAGGCTTCAAAAGTATCAGCAACAATTGCTTTTTTAATATCTCCTTCTTGAATCTCTCCATGTCCAACTTTAATATATTTGATTAAGTCTAAATCTTGCATATATTCATATAAAGCATTTTCACAAACATAACACGCACGAAGTTTAGTCATATCACCTTCATTTTTATAATCACTTTTATATAAATAATCACTTACCACAAGTTCTAAAACAGCATCTCCTAAAAATTCTAATCTTTCATAATCATGTTTTAAACGATGTTCATTAGCAAATGATGAATGTGATAAAGCTGTTTCATATAATTTAGAATCTTTTATTTTTATATTCCATCTATCTAAAAACTCTTGCATAATTATCCTTTCTTTCTACTATAATTAAATTATATCATTATTTTGAAAAAATTCCTATATAAACTTGATGTATTTTAAAAATAATAGTAAAATATTAAAGTAGGTGATATGATGAAAAAAATTTTGGGTATATTATTAATTCTTTTTTCTCTAACAGGTTGTTCTTTATTTAAAAATGATAGTATGGAAAATATAACTGTTTTAACTTCTAATTATGCTCTTGAATATGTAACTAATTATTTATATGGTGAATATTCAGTGGTAACTTCAATTTATCCAGATGGAGTTGATATTAATAAATATAAATTTACAAATAAACAATTAAAAGATTATAGTAAAAAAGATCTATTTGTTTATATGGGATCAACTGATGACTCTAATCAGGCTTTAACTCTTTTAAATAATAATAAAAATTTAAAGATAATTGATGCTTCTTTTGGAATTGAAACTAGATATAAAGATGATGAATTATGGTTAAACCCTTCCAATATTATAATGATGGCTCAAAATATTAAAGATGGTTTAAATGAATATATTACTAGTAAATCTTTAAAAAAAGATATTGCAGAACGTTATGAAGCTTTAAAAGTTGAATTATCCAATCTTGATGCTCTTTATAAAACAACTATTCTCAATGCTCGGGATAAAACACTTGTAACTAATACTGATAGTCTATATTTTTTAGAAAAATATAATGTCAACGTTGTTTCTCTTGATAAAAATAATCCTGATTATGAAAAAAATTTAGCTTTATTTAAAAGTTATTTAAAAGATCAAAGTATTCTATATTTTTATCAATATGAAAATGAAGAAATAGCAAAGGATATTAAAACTTTAATTGATAGTAATAAAATTGAAATATTAACTTTTAAAAATTTAAAAAATTTAACAGATGAAGAAAGAGATAAAGAAAGTAACTATATCTCAATAATGACTGATAACCTAGAACAAATAAAAAAAGAATTATATAAAAATAATTAGAATTTTAATATTATTCGAAAGATGTATGAAACATCTTTTTTATATTGGTTTATTATATAAAAAAAGATTTCTTTTAATTAAATTAAAACAAAATCTTATTCTAAAACATTTAATTTTTCTTTTTTAATTCAAAATCACTTTCTTCAAATTTTGGAGTTTCTATAATATTACTTGGTATTTC
Source organism: uncultured Muribaculaceae bacterium (assembly GCA_964437305.1). Lineage (GTDB taxonomy): Bacteria > Bacillota_I > Bacilli_A > RF39 > UBA660 > RUG591. Next base: position 4,157 of record CAYTGK010000020.1, on the reverse strand, counting down.
AGTTTTAACTTGTTTTTCATAATTTAAATCAGTTTGTAACGTTTTATCTTCCATATTATTAGCTGTATTATTAGTATTTTCTAAAGCTAAATCTAATTCTTTTTTACGTTTTAAATTTCTAATATAAACTTTTAAAACATAGACTAAAAAAATAGTCGGAAAAATTGGTAATACAATTAAAATTATTATTAAAAATAAATATTTTTTAACAAGCTGTGCTTCTAAAAGTAATTGAACAGTTGCTATACTATAACCAAGTAATAAAGAAAGAAGAAGTGAACAAAATACTATTCCTAAAGTACTATAAACATAATCAACTACATAATTATAGTAATAACTTTCTTTTTTATTTCGATAAAAAATCCAAAATAGAAAATATACTAATAATATTATTGCTATTGGAATTACAACATAATACCACACTTCTTTAGGCATATAAAAAAACTTTACCATTCTTATTCACCAACCTATTATAATATTATCACAAATTTAATCTTTTGGCTACTTATTTTTTTATTTTTTGAATAATTAGACATATTTATACATTATCTGTTATTTTTTCAATCTTCATAAAATCAGTATTTTTATTATTTAAAGGAAGTCCACCAGTTATTATAACTGTATCCCCTACTTCATAATCCATGATTTCTTTATATTTTTTAATACAACCTGAAACTATTTCATCAGTATCATGAAATTTATCAACTAAAACTGGTATTATTCCATAATTTAAAGTTAAACTTCTCACGGTACTATTATTAGGACTTAAACCTAAAATAGGACTTTTAGGTCTGAAATAACTTATTTTTCTAGCCGTATAACCACTCATTGTATTAGCTAAAATACAATTAACATTAAGTAAAATTCCTGAATCGACTACTGAATAAGATATAGTTGATGTAACATCTTGTTTACCTTTTTTAAAAGTTTGTTCTAGATTTTCATGATAATCAAAGTCATTTTCTGCTTCTATGATTACTTTAGACATTACTTCAACTACTCTAACTGGATTCTCTCCTATTGTTGTTTCATCACATAAAACAAGACCATCAGCTTTATCTAAAACTGCATTATAAATATCAACAACTTCAGCCCGAGATGGATTTTTTTCATGAATCATTGTTTTTAAAAAATCAGTTGCTACTAGCCCAATCTTTTCTTTAGCATTTGCTTTTTCCATAATTTGTTTTTGATAAAATGGCAATTTCTCTAAAGAAACATTAATACCAAAATCTCCACGACCTACCATAACTCCATCACTTACTTTTAATATTTCATCAAGATTATTAAAAGCAAATTCGTTTTCAATTTTTGCAATAATTGATATATGTTCATTACCATTTTCAATTAACATATCAATTACTTCTAAAATATCTTGTTCATCACGAACAAAGGATAAAGCCAAAAAATCTACATTATTTTTAATTGCATACATGATACCTTCTTTATCTTTTTCACTTAAAAAAGGTAATTTATAATTAGAACCCATAACATGAACAGTTTGATTACTTTTTATATACCCTTCTTCTAATACTTCACATTTAAAATTATCATCATTAATTTCAATAACTTTAAGTTTAACATCACCATTTGATAATAGTAAAATATCATCCATTTTAATAACATTAGCAAAATTACTATAGTTGGTTGAAAGTTGGGTATTATTACAAACAACATGATAATTATAAATTCTAATTTCTTTTCCTTTACTTAAAAATACTTTATCTTCATTTAACTTATCAAGCCTAATTCCTGGCCCATCAGTATCAAGCATAATTCCTAAAACTCTTTTTACTTTCTTTTCCACTTTATGAATTATCTCAATATACTGACTAGTTTCTTCTAAACTAGCATGACTTAAATTAATTCGAAATACATCTACTCCACTTTTAGCCATTTCAAAAATTACATTTTCACTCGCACTAGCTGGACCTAAACTAGCAACTATTTTAGTTTTTTTCATACTCTCTCCTTTAATTTAATTTTTCAATTCTGGATACTATTATCTGATAACTACCATTTCTCTTTTCTACTTTACCATAAACTTTTATAATATCTCCTTTTTTGATATCAAAATATTCTTTATAAGTTTTAGGAAATATTGTAAAATCTCGAACTTGTTCTTCATCACTTCCTGTAAAAAACATCATCTTTTCCCCTGTTTTAGTAGATATCTCACGTGTTTTTTCAACCATTACAATAAAGTTTCCAAACTTATTAAAATACTTTTCAATATCTTCTAAATTTATTATATCACAAAATTGCAATTTATAGTTTAAAACAGGATGATTTGTTATATAAAATCCAAATAATTCTTTTTCTTTATTAATTAAATATAAATTATCATATTCATCCATTATTTCTATTTCAGGTTTTAAAACAAATTCAACTTCTAAATTTTCACATAAGTTAGAATAGTTAATTAAACTATCTAAGTTTTCAATTAAAGTTTTCCTATTATAACCAAATGAATCTAAAGCTCCAGCATTAATTAAAATTTCATAGATAGATTTAGTAAGACTAGATGTTTTAGCAAAAAAATCATAAATATCTTTATAAGGTTCTACTCTTGCTTCAATGATTTTAGAGCTTACTATTCGACTAATTCCTTTAATAATATTAAAAGGAGCTAATATTTTCCCATCATGAATTAAATAAATTGTATCACTATAAATAACATCGGGTTTTAAGATATCAAGATGATATTTTTTTATTTCATACATATATTCCTTAGTCTTTACTGAATCAGAAATAACACTATTTAATAAACTTATATAAAAATATTTTTTAAAGTGAACTTTCAAATAAGCCATTTTATAAGCAACCATAGCATAAGCAATACTATGACTTTTATTAAATCCATAGGAAGCAAACCTTAAAATTAAGTCATAAATTTCCGATGCTAATTCTCTTTTATATCCACGTTTTAAAGCACCATTTATAAACTTATCGTGTTCAGCTTCAATTATTTCTTTTTTCTTTTTGGACATAGCACGTCTTAAAATATCAGCTTCACCTAAACTATATCCTCCAACAATACAAGCAATTTGCATAATTTGTTCTTGATAAATAATAATTCCATAAGTTGATTTTAAAACATTTTCTAAACTTTTATCAAAGTAATTAATTTCTTCAAGTCCTTTTTTTCTTCTAATAAATGAGGGAATAAATGGAGCACAACCAGGACGAAATAAAGCAATTGCACTTACTAAATCATTAAAATTATTAGGTGATAATTCTCGTAAAAAGTTTTTCATACCACTACTTTCAAATTGAAATATTCCATTAGTATCTCCATTCTTAAATAAGTCTATTGTCTCTTTATCATCAAGTGGAATATCCTTAAATTCTATTCTTTTCCCTTCTCCTGTTAAAATAGCATCTAAAATTTCCATAATTGTCGTTAAATTTTTTATTCCTAAAAAATCCATTTTCAGAAGTCCTAAATCTTCTAAGTAAGAGGCTTCATACCCTGATATATATAAGTTATTATCATAAACTAAAGGAACAATCTCATCTAAATCAATATTGGAAATAATAATACCTGCTGCATGAATTGACGTGTGTCTTTTAATTCCTTCAACTCTAACAGCAACTGCCATTAATTTTTTAATCTTATTATCACTTTGAATAATTTCTCTAATTCTTTCATCACTTTCAATTATATCTTTTAGACTATCTTTTCTTGAACCTATTAATTTACATATATTATCAACATCAGCTAAAGAAACATTCATCACTCTGCCAATATCTCGAATACAAAGTTTAGCCCCCATTGTACCAAAAGTTATAATATTAGCAACTCTTTTCTCACCATATCTTTCTTTTACATACTTAATAACTTCATCTCGATAAATATCTGGAAAATCTGTATCAATATCAGGCATAGTAATTCTTTCAACATTTAAAAATCTTTCAAAAAGTAAATCATATTTAAGAGGATCTATATCTGTAATTCCTAAAGTATAACTAACTAGAGACCCCGCTGCTGACCCTCTTCCAGGTCCTACTAATATTCCTTTATTTTTAGCATATTTAATAAAATCATAAACTACTAAAAAATAATTAGCAAACCCCATTTTAATAATAACTTCTAATTCATGATTAAGTCTTTCTAAATAAATTTTAGGAATATTACCATCAAGTCTTTTTTCTAA
>CAYTGK010000019.1:4917-12475 GCA_964437305.1 uncultured Muribaculaceae bacterium | reverse complement strand
TATTCTCCTTTCTCGATAGTCTTCCTATCCTCATATTAATCATAACCTAAATTTTTTAAAAAGTAAACAAAAAATTACATTATTTGACACTTTTTGTCTTTATATCATATTTACTAGGTCCCGAAATAAGGTTCCCTTCAAGATCAAATCTTGACCCATGACAAGGACAATCCCAAGTTTTTTCAACTGAATTAAAAAGTAAATTACATTTTAAATGTGGACATTTTCTTTTAACTAAATAACACTTACCAGCATTATCTATATACATCGCATCTTCTCTACTATAAAAAATTAATTTATTCTTTTTGATTATTCCTTTAATATATCCATTCATACTTTCATAAATATTAACACTCGAATTAACAAATTTTTTCAAAGTTAATTTCTTTTTAGGTTTAAATAATTCCATATACTTTTGATATTTTTTTCTTTTCATTATTAAATTAGCAACAATAGAAGCTCCAATATGACTTGATAACAGTCCCCAAGTATTAAAACCTGTTATAATATACATTCCTTTTAAAACTTCTCCAACAATTGGTAAATAGTCATTAGTAATAATATCAATATTACTCCAAAGATTATCACAATTTTCTAAAAAGCCATTATTTAATACTTTAGCAAAACCTATTTGATCATCTACTTTACTAGCTATCATTCTTGATCCTGTTAAATAAATCATCTTATCCTTGTAAAATCTAACTGAATGCACTTCTTTATCAATATTAATAGCATTAAACCGATTAGAAAATTTATATTTAGAATCGCCATAACCAATATAAGATTTTTCAAGTCTTACTTTAACTGGAAATAGAAGGGGTTTTAAGAAATATGGATAATTAGTTGCAAAAATAATCTTCTTAGCTCTAAATTCTTCTCTATTTGTTTTAACATTAAAAATATCATTTTCTTTTATAACCTGAATAACATTAGTATTTTCATGAATATCCGTATTTTTTAATAATTTAACTATTTCATTTAAATATTTAATTGGATTGATTTCATATGACTCATTAGTTTTAAGAGATGCCTTAATTTCTAAATTACCAAGTTTTAAATTACTAAATTCCGTTTTAAATTTCACTTTATCCAAATGTTCTTTAATATTTTTTAATTTTTTAACATTACTACTTTTTATTGTAAACAAATAAGAATCATTTTTAGAAAAATCACAATCAAGATTATATTCAAGAATATTATTTTTTAAAAGTTTTAAACCTTCAATTTGACTTTTAAGATAGTCATCAATTTCATTATCTGCTATCTTGGTTAAAATATCCTGTAATATGGTAACTTTAGCTGTCATTTTAGAGCTAACCCCTGCTCCTATCTTATTTCTTTCTAAAATTCCAATTCTTTTATTAGTATCTTTTAAATAAAAAGCTGTTAAAATACCAGCCAAACCTCCACCTATAATTAAGTAATCATATTCTAAATTTAAATTTTCTTCTAATTCATTATTTAAATACTTATTCCATAAACTTTCATTTTTCATATTCATCTTTACTAGTATAAGTAAAATATTAAAAAATATTTTCTAATTTTTCCAAATTATTTTTATTCACTAATAAAAAATTTTCTTTAAATATAACATTTTACTATAAAAAAGCATTAAACACATATTTAGAAACTAATTATTTATTACATAAATAATTAGTTGACAAAACCTAATTATATAATTTATAATTTTATCTATAGGAGAGAAAAAAATGAATGATTGTTTATTTTGTAAAATTATAAAAAAAGAAATACCAAGTGAAATTATCTACGAAGATGAAAAAATTTTAGTATTTTTAGATATTAATCCAACTACTAATGGAGATACTTTAATTATTCCCAAAAAACATTATTTGGATATTTTTGAGACTCCCGATTATTTACTAGAACATATAAAAAAAGTTATGGAAAAACTTTATCCAATTTATAAGGAAAAATTACATTGTCAAGGTTTAACATTAACTACTAACAAAGATTATGCTCAGGAAATTAAACATTTTCATATTCATTTTATACCACGTTATGAAAATGATAACGTTAAATATTTATCAAATAAAGATATTTTAAAAGATTTAAAAGAAATTCAAAATATATTAAAATAGAGCTTTAACTCTATTTTTTTGTTACTATTTATAATCACTTATTTATAAAACTGTATTTGATATCAAAAACATATCAGAAAAATTAAAATAAGAAAAATATAATTTTGAATAGTAATATTTTTTAACAACCAGCACTTTTATAATTATCACAAATTAAACAAACCTTATAAGTTAAATTATAATTTATTCCTTTATCTTGATTTCTAGTTACTAAAACATAACTATTATCACAATTACCACCATTAGGATCAGTTAATGATTTAAAAGATGAATCATTACTTTTTATATTACTATATTTAATATTAACAGTTTCCCCTATTTTAGGAAATAAAACTTTATTTACATCATTATTCATATCTAAAGTTTCATCAATCAAATAATTTTCAGCAGCTGTTTTTAAAGTATCTTCATAATTTGAATATACTCCTGATTTTCCCGAATCAACTATATAAGAAACTGAAACAATAGCTACTCCCATGACTATAGCAAGAATAACAATAACTCCTAATAACTCTATTAATGTAAACCCTTTTTTATTTACCTTCATACTAAGTTTCATTCCTTTCAACTATGTTCAAGATACATTAAGCAATATATTTATTTTTCAAGTTATCATCTTTCTATATTAATATATCATGTTTTTTAAATTTTTAAAATATCTAAACCGTTCTTTTTAAATTTTTCTTTTTTAAGATTAATTTTCTAATTGTATCAACTGGGAAAACTGTTAAAGCAATTAAAATGATAAGTAAAAATTCTTTAGGTGTTAAACCATAAGTTCTAAATAAATCTCCTCCAAAATAAATTAAATAAATTTGAACAGTTATTATAAAACCTATTACAAGTAAAAAAATTTTATTTTTTGAAATATTAGCAAAAATATTAATTCTATAAGTTCTAGCATTAAAGGAATTAAAAATTCCAATAAAGATAAATAAAGCAAAGTAGGCTGTCATTAAATATTTATTATTTTCACCAATTCGAAATACTTCTCTTACAATTGGCAATTTTAAAAAGAGAATACATAAAGTTGCTGAATAAATAGAAGTTACAATTATTTCATTATACATATAACTATTTATAATTGGTTCATCTATTTTTTTAGGTGGTTCTTCCATATACTCTAAAAGAGCTGGTTCAAAAGAGAAAGCGAGAGCTGCAAAAGTATCCATTATCATATTAAGCCATAACATTTGAACGATTGTAATAGGAGAAGTAAAACCAATAAAAGGTCCAATAATTGATAACATAACTGCACACATATTAACACTTAATTGGTAGATAATGAATTTTCTAATACTTTTAAAAATCGTTCGACCATAAAGAATGGCTTTACTAATTGATAAAATATTATTATCAAGTATAACAATATCAGCTGCTTCTTTACTAACTTCTGTACCACTTCCCATAGCAAATCCTACATTAGCTTTTTTTAAAGCTGGAGCATCATTTACTCCATCACCTGTCATTCCAACAATTAAATCTTCTTCTTCAACAATTCGAACTAATCTACTCTTATCTTCGGGTAAAGCTCGTGCAATAACTTTTATATTTTCAAGTCTTTGTTTTAATTCTACATCATTTAAATTATGCATTTCTGCACTAGTTAAGGCAATATCTGAGTCCTGAGTCATAATTCCAACTTCTCTTGCTATTGATACTGCTGTTTCTTTACTATCTCCAGTTATCATAATAACTTTAATACCTGCTTTTTTAATCAAATTAATTCCTTCTATTGCTTCTTCTCTTAGTTCATCTTTTAAGTAAATAAGTCCCATGAAAACTAAATCACTTAAACTATCTCCACCCTTTTTATAAGCAAGCATAATAACTCTAATTCCTTTACTAGTAGCCGATCTAATTTCTGAATTTATCCATTCAAAATTATTTAACCTAATTTCTTCCCCATTTTTTAAATACTTAGTACATTTCGGTAATATAACTTCACTTGCTCCTTTAAAATAAGTTACATCTTGAACAGTAACACTACTATATTTATAATTACTATCAAAATGTTTTTGATTACTAATTTTTTTCTTAATTTGAATTTCTTTATTTAAATACTTTAAAATAGACCTATCAGTTGAATTTCCACCTACTACATTCATATTTTTATCATACATACTATCCGTATTATAGGATAATGCTTCAAAATATTTAAAATTTCGTTTATTATTTATAATATCATTTTTAGTTAAACTTTCTAAATTACCATTTAAAACTTTTACAACTTCCAACTGTCCTTTAGTTAAAGTACCTGTTTTATCTGTTAATAAAATATTAATATTTCCAGCTGTTTCAATTCCCACTAGCTTTCGAACTAATACATTATCTTTAAGCATTCTTTTCATGTTGCTAGATAAAACTAAGGTTATCATCATCGGTAAGCCTTCTGCTTGTTTCTTCTAATGATTACAAAAATTAAAATAAATATCAACCACTTTATCTTTATGAATTTCAATGTGGTCAATTAATCGTATTATTAATTCCCTTGTTATTAAATTAATCTTTCGATTTGTATCTATATTTTTAAGTTTTAGAATTTTAGTTTCTAATCCTTTTATTTCCAAATTTAAATTTTTATTAATTCTTTCATACATTTCTAAATCTATTTTTTCTGCTAATTTATCAAGATACATTTTATCTAAATAAGTTTTCTTTTTTAAAATTTCTAATTCTATTTTTTCTATTTCTTTTTGATTATCTTTTTTTATATTTTTATCTATTTCTATTTTATTTAATATCTCTTTAATTATTTTTATTATTTCATCTTCTAAAATATCATAGTTAAAAGCATGGGATGTACAAACTTTATCTTTAGAATGCATTCTATAGTAATTACAAACTAAATAGGTTTTATTATCACTTTTTCTTGGACTACAAATTGACAATTTATGTTTACATTCAAAACACAATAGTAATCCATCTAATAATCTTTTTTCATGAGTAGTTTTACTTTTAGATATTTTCTTAATTATATTATTAACTTCTAAAAACTGTTCTTTACTAATTATTGCTTCATGGGTATTAGGAACAATTATCCAATCACTTTCTTGATTATAAATAATCTTTTTAATTTTATAATTTAATTTATTTCGTTTATTTTGAACTAAATCACCTGTATACATTTTATTCGTTAAAATATTCCAAATGGTTTTTGTATTCCAAATTCCAAGACTTGCTAAATTACTTCTCCCACGACTGCCTCTTAAAATACTTGCTGTTGGAATTTTTTCTTTGTTTAAATATTCTTTAATTTGATAACAACTTTTTCCTTTTAATCCTAAATCAAAAATCAATTCAATAATCCAAGCTTCATCGGAATTTATTACTAAATGGTTTTTATCATTTTTATCAATCATATATCCAAGGGGTGGACAACCACCAACCCACTTACCATCTTTTTGTTTTGTTCTTAATGAAGTCTTGATTTTTTTAGAAATATCTTTAGCATAATAATCGTTCATAATAGCTTTAAATGGAGCCATATCATTATTTGCTTCATCAAGAGCTGTATCTATGTTATCCGTTAATGCTATATATCTAATATTATGAGTAGGAAAATATTTTTCGATATATTGACACGTCTCAATATGATCACGCCCTAATCTTGACATATCTTTGGTTATAACCATATTAATATTTTTAAGTTCAATATCTTTTATCATTCGTTTAAATTCAGGTCTATCAAAGTTTGTACCAGAGTATCCATCATCTACATACATATCATATAAATTATAGTTATTTTCTTTAACATACCTTAATAATAAACTCTTTTGATTAGTAATACTTTCACTTTCTCCAACTTTTAAATCTTCTTTTGATAATCTTATATAAAGACCAACTTGATAATTATTCATCTTTAACTCTCTTTATAAAGTCCATGACAATATTTTCTAAACTCACATTATTTTCCTTATAAATAATATTAAATTTAAATTGCTTTTGCATTTAATCACCATTAAACTTTATTCAAGAGTTAAAGATTAATTCCAAAAAAAAATAATCATCCAAGTTCTTTAAAGACATACTCTTGGACTACTTTTAATTTCAGGTGGCATAATTTCTTTAAACTTCCTTTCAATCTTTTCTATGCAAAGTTCATTATCAGGACTATTTTCAAGTCTATAGCTCATTATTGCAACCTCCTTTCTTTTCTTTTTTTTGTATATTAAACAAGAATAAGAGACAACATACACAATATCTCAAAGCAGTAATAAAGGATATTAGCACATCATCTTTATTCTTGTTTAAGCATATTTAATATTGGCTTAAATTAATTTAAAGCCATATCTACACCAACCATACCATCATATTTTCCATCAGCTTTACCAGTAAATAGAAAGACACTTCCATATCCAGCAAGTCCAATATCATAACTTTTACTTATATCTAATGACGTATTACTCATAGCATGTTGGTAACTAGCATAAACATGACCACCTGGTTTAACAAAAAATCTTTGTTGAATTGTAAGTCCTGTTCCAGAAGGTAACTTAAATGAATTACCAAAGCCTTTACTTAAAAAACGATAGTTAGATGGAGTAGTCGTACTAGTAGAACTATTAACAATTGTTATAGTCTCTTTACTGCTATATAAAGATGTATTATTTAATCTTGCTCCCATTACATCGTAGCTCCGAATACTAGGATTGCCAAGCCATTTTGCTAATGTAATTACCGTGCAATAATCAGCATCACAACTACCAGATATAGAAAGACTTTTAGCTGATGTTGAAACAAATGTACCATAAGGTCTTGGGGCATTAGGATCGCCATCATAGACTGTTTTAATCTTAACTTCTCGATTATTAACATCCATTTCCGAAATCCATTCATAGTCTTCCTGAGTCATATTTTTTAAGTAATCTTCACCATAGAAATCAACAACAAAATTGTATTCTTTTTCAGTTAGATTAACTATGCCATTGGTGTAATAAACTTCTTCAGCATTAACATTTACCATAACTAGTACAGCAAATATTAAAGTAAATGCTAATTTTCTCATTCCTTTTTACTCCTTTCTACAATTCCAGTATAGAATTTTTAGAGAAATAAGTAAAGGACTTTCAAGGTCCATTTATAAATTCAATAAAAAATAAAGCTTAATAAAGCCTTATTTAATATATTTATAATAGTAATTTTCTAAATAATAGTTAGTTATTTTATCATCACATTCTCCACTTATACATTTTTTAGTACTCACATTATATCGATAACTATTTTGTAGTAAATTTTCAACACTTTTTTCAAAATATATCATAATATTACTATCTATTGAAAATTCTACAACATTTATTATATCAGTTTTATATTCCTTTATAGATAACCAATTCGATACTGGATAAAATAATATTTCATATTTTATTTTATTATTAGTTCCATTATAAGTATATTCATTTTTTTCTTCATTATATTTCCAATTCTTTTTAGCATAACTTTCAAGTTTTTTAATTATG
>CAYTGK010000019.1:0-4817 GCA_964437305.1 uncultured Muribaculaceae bacterium | reverse complement strand
TTCTTCATTATATTTCCAATTCTTTTTAGCATAACTTTCAAGTTTTTTAATTATGTCATTAGAATTATTTTTAAATTTACTATCATCTGTTACATCAGTTTCAGAATTTGGAACTAAAAAGTTATTTACCATGTCTCTCTTAAAATTCAACTTGATTACTTCTTCTTTGCCCTGATATTTAATTCGAATATAAGTATTATCTTCTATGTATTTCAAATTTTTATATGAAAAAGCTTCATTATATCCAAAATCTGATAATAAAGTATAATTACTATCATTAGAAACAAAAATCTGTTTTTCTTTATTCTTATCTTTATAGAATATTTCAAAACCATCACATTCAATATTCAAATCTGACTCAATTTCACCAATTCTTAAATAACTTTTGCCTTTAGAAAAAATTGCTAGTCCTTCTCGTATATTAAAATTATCTCCAATTCCATCTATTTTATAAACTCTAATTGTATTATAAGTATTTATAAAATAATAAACCAAGAAAGCAACAATAATGAAAGATATTAAAATTATAAAATTTTTAAGAACGGTTTTTACTTTCTTTTCTCCAACTTTCATTACTTCAACTGACATATTATCAACTTGTTCTTCATTTTCTTCAGTTTTTCTTTCACCCATTAAAATCTCATTAACACTGACTTTGAAATATTTACTTAAAAGTAATAAACTTTCTGCAGTTGGAGTATTTACACCTCTTTCCCATTTTGAAACATTTTCCCTTGAAGTCATAATTTCAAAAGCTAACTGGTCTTGAGTTATCTTTTTCTCTTTTCGCAATTCAGCAATAAATTTGCCAATTTTCTTCATATCCATACTACTTTTCACCACCTTAAACATTACATCAAAATTACCAATATTTGGAAATATTTTTTCATCATCATAAATAAAAACAATCATCTGGTACAGCTACCACGATGATTGTAACACTTAAAGTTAAAGCATATATTAAATAATTCATCATTAAAGGAAAGTTAGTTATTGTCTCTTTAATAAGAGATATATCATAATTATTTTCAATAACAATTTTTGAAAATAAATAAGCAATTGTTACTAAAATAGCTCCTACATAACCGATACGACTAATTACTTTAGCAAGTTTAGTTAATCTACTTTTTAAGGGACTTACTGGTTCTTTCTCATGAAGTTCTAAAGCAAGATGTCCATATAAAGTATTCATTCCTACACTTGTAACTAGCATTTTACCAAGTCCCGAATAAACAGTTGTACCACGATATAAATTATTACATTCTTTTTTCTCTCCTATTATATAGGGAGTTTTTTTACTTTCTTGTGGTTCTCCATTTAAAAGTGATTCATCAACTGTAATATTTCCTTCTATTAATACTCCATCTGCTGGTATCTTATCACCCGTTTCTAAAATTACAATATCTGAAACTACCACTTCATTAATATTTATAATTTCTATTTTAGAATCTCTTAAAACTCGAACTTTAAGTAAAGAAGCTTCTTCACTTAATTTTTCAAAAGCTTTTTCACTTCCATATTCTGATATTGTTGATATAAAAGTAGCTAAAAAAACTGCTATAAATATTCCAATTGTTTCATAGAAATCAAAATCTTGAAATAAAAAAACAATTTTAATTGCTAAAGCAATCAATAAAATTTTGATAATTGGATCACCAAGAGATTCTAATAATAAAGATAAAAATTTATTTTTTTTATGAACTTCAATTGTATTTTCACCATTTTTTTTACGACTTAAAATTACTTCTTCTTGACTAAGTCCTCGCTTATTCATTTAAACCCTCCAATTAATTTTATGTTTTATATTTATAATTCATGTAAAAAAGAACTAGAATAGTTCTCCTTGAATCATGCTTTTAATCATTTTTAAAAATATATTAAAAAAATTATCTTTTTTTATATCATTATTAACCGTAATTGTAACTTCATCTATTTTATTCCCAGTTGCATCTCTTACAATCAATTTACCAATTGTATCTCCTTTATTAATTGGTAAATTTAAAGTATTTAATTCAACATTTGATTTATATTCTTTATCTTTATCAGATTTTTTCTTTAAAATAGTAACATCTTGTCCAGCAACAATTTCAATATCTTTAACATTTGCTTTATCAATTTTAATTTTTCCTAAAACTTCACCTTTCTTTTTTATAGTTGTAACTTCATATAAATTAAATCCATAATCTAAAAGCTCAGCTGTTTCTTTATTGCGAACTTTACCTTCTTTTTCTCCTAAGACAATGGCAATTAAGCGCATATTATTTCTTTTAGCTGTAACTGCCATACAATAACCAGCATTATCAGTCATTCCAGTTTTTAATCCATCAGCTCCTTTATAACTTGCAATTAATTTATTTGTATTAACTAACCAAAATTCTCTTTCTGTTCCCTTTCTTAAATAATCTTCATAAATACTTGTATATTTTAAAATTTCTTCATGTTTTAATAGTTCTTTTGCAATTATTCCCATATCATAAGCACTTGAATAATGATTATCCTCATCAAGTCCTGTAGGATTTACAAAATTTGTATTCTTAAGTCCTAATTCTTTGGCTTTTTTATTCATCATATCAACAAAGTTCTTTTCAGTACCACCTATTCGTTCTGCCATACAAACAATACCATCATTAGCACTTGCCATCATAATTCCTTTAATTAAATCTAAAACTGTTATTTCTTCACCTTCTTCAAGCCAAATCTGGGAGCCTCCCATATCAGCAGCATTTTTACTAGCTTTAACTTTTTCATCTAACTTAAGTGTTCCATCTTCTAATGCCTCCATAACTAAAATCATACCCATCATCTTGGTCATTGAAGCAACACTCATTCTTTCATTAGCATTTTTTTCATATAAAATTGTACCTGTTGATGCTTCTAAAAGAACTCCAGCTTTAGCATTTAAAAGTAAATCATTAGTAGCCTTAGTTTTAATTGGTAATAAACTAAATGTTATTAAAAACAAAAATATTATTTTTAAAATTTTTTTCATAGACACCTCTTTAAATTTTATGATTAAAAAAAAGAACTATTACGTTCTATTTTACAAATATACCCAAATATATTAAGAAAATTAAGAAGATAGCCGATAAAATGTAACCATTTATTTGATCTCTTTTTCTTCCTTTATATTTAAGACCTAATGCCATACTGATTAAAATTCCACCAATTAAGCCTCCAATATGCCCAAAGTAATCAATACCTGGAACTATAAAGCCAATTACAAGATTTACAAGAATAACTGGTAAAATATTACTTTTCCAAGTACTTCCTAAATATACACGGTAATAATATCCAAAATATAGTAAACTACCCATAAGACCAAAGATAGCACCACTTGCTCCAATTGAAGCATTTTCTGATAAAGATATACTTAATAAACTACCACATAATCCTGAAAATATATAAATAATTAACATTTTACCTTTACCATAAAAACTTTCAATTTGACTACCAATTATATATAAAGCATAACAATTAGAAATTAAATGTAAAAGTCCTCCATGTAAAAGTGTCCCTGTTAGTAGTCTATAATACTCATGAAATTGTCTTATGTAAGGCCCATAAACAGCAAATCTATTAATTAAATTATCACTTTGATTAAATATTAAACCATATAAATAAATAGCAACTAAAATTCCAATTAATACAAATGTTAAAACTATTTTCTTTGGTTCAAATATATCTCCTGTTTTTATAGCTTCTTCTCGATTTTTTTGATTAATTTCATTTGTAATTTTCAAAAATAAACTAAATCCTTCTTCACTATAAACAAAATTATTTCTTAAATCTGAAAAATTAGCTTTTATAAATTTATTATTTAAAACATCATCTTCTTTTTTTGCATTAATAAACTTTAAAACTTTATCATCACATTTATCTAAAGCTTCAACATCAACATTATCACCTAAATCTGTAAATATATTTAAAACTTGCATTTTTAAAGAGAATGTTTTTTTCTTAATTTTTGTAACAAGTCTTTTAGTTTTAAACAAATCAAATTGCATTTGTTCATTATTATGAATATAGTTATTTACAATTCTAACTATCTTGACATCTTCTTCTAAATTCTCAAGCCATATTTCGTTTTTTGCTCCTTGAACTATCATGGGAGTATAATTTTTAACAGTTATAAAATAATGCAATAATTTCATTGTAATTAAATCTCGACTATTTATCATTTCTGTATTCATACCCTCGCTCCTTTAATAAAAATTATATACTATTTTTGAAAATAAATAAAGATAAAAAGAAAAAAAACTAGTTAAAACTAGTCAAAACTTTCAACATTTAGATTAATGTACTTGTGATCGTGTAAATTACTACTTGCTTTTAATATAGTTCTTACAGCATTTATATTACGACCACCTTTTCCAATTACTCTAGGTAAATCATTTTTTTCTACTAAAACTTCTATTTCAATTTTTGCTGGATCTTCACTTGGAAATTCTTTTACTGTAACTGCATCTTCATTTTTAGCTAAGGCTTTAATAAGTCTTTCTGTTAGTTTAACGTAATCCATCTTATTCACCTTTCTTTGATTCATGGAATTTTTTCATAATTCCAGCATCACTTAATAAGTTCCGAACAGTATCACTTGGAATAGCTCCATTCTTTAACCATTTCATTGCAACTTCTTCATTAATTTTAACAGTTGCAGGGTTAGTTAAAGGATTATAAGTACCAACTAATTCAATATATTCTCCATCTCTTTTATTATGAGAATCAATAGCAACAATTCTATATACTGGTTTCTTTTTACTTCCCATTCTTTTAAGTCTTAATTTAACTGCCATTTCTAACACTTCCTTTCTTGACTA
>CAYTGK010000018.1:0-12731 GCA_964437305.1 uncultured Muribaculaceae bacterium | reverse complement strand
ATTATAATTAGTTATTATCAACACATAATATATCATCAAAAAAATAGTCTAAATCAATATTGACTTGACTTTGTGATAAAAATATGATATAATTTCCAATAGCTTTTGGGGGGATTAATAATGAATATTGAAATCAAAGACCTTGTTACACTTGATAATGATATTGAATATATTGTTAAAAGTAAAACTAATTATAATAATGAACTCTATTATTACTTTGTAAATGCAAATGATGATAATGACTTTAAAATATTAAGATTTAATAAAAATACCAATAAATTAATTGAATTTGAAAATCAAGATTTAATTCGAAAACTTTTACCATTATTTTTCAAAGAAACTTTAAATTTCATTAGATAAAAATAGCAAATCTAAAAAAGAAATGCTATTTTTTAGTTTTTTCATAAATATTAAATGTTTTTTCTAAAGTTTGAAATGGTAACATTGCACATTTAAGACGATTAGGTTGTTTGGAAATATCAGAGTAGGCATTAAGTTCTCCAAGAGAATCTTCATTATACTCTTCTTCCTTAAGCATTTTGTAATATTCTTTCATAATTTTTCTAGCTTCTTCAACACTTTTCCCAATAATATTTTTTAGCATGATACTAGTTGCACTAGTGGTAATAGCACAAGCTTCTCCATCAAAATAGGCATCAATTACTTTATCATCTTCAACTTTAACATATAAATCAATATTATCTATACAAGATTCATTATGTGTATTAGCTTTAATAAAATTTATTTCTTCTTTTGCTTCTTTATGAAAAGGATTACTAGCATTATCAACTATTATCTCTCTTTTAAAATTACTATCCATATTTTACACTATCCTTTTTTATAAAATTATATCATATATTTTTTTACTTTCCTTTAAAACCTCAATTAACTTATCAATTTCACTTTTGGTGTTATATAAATATAAACTTATTCGACAAGTATTTTTGACTTTAATTTCATCTTTAACCATCTTTGTACAATGATTGCCAGCTCGAACACAAATATTATAATGATTTAAGTATCTTGAAGTATCTTCAGCAAACACTCCAGCAAGATTAAAAATTACAAGTCCTGATTCACTTTCTTCATTATATACAATTACATTATCAACTTCTTTTAATCTTTTAATTAAATAATCTCGAAGCATTTTCTCATGTTCATGAATTTTCTCTATTCCAATATTTTCTAAATAAAGAATAGCTTCTTTAAGTCCTAAAACTCCAGCGATATTTTGAGTTCCAGCTTCAAGTCTTAAAGGAAGTTCTTTATATTCCAACTCTTTGGTACTTTCAAACCGACTATTCATACCTCCTCCAAATTCTAAAGGATGCATAACTTCTAAGTATTCCAATTTTCCATATAAAACTCCAACTCCTGTTGGTCCTAACATCTTGTGAGCTGAAAATGCTAGAAAATCAATATCTAAATCTTTAACATCAGTTTTTAAATGGGGAACACTTTGAGCGCCATCAACAACCATTAGCATAGAATGTTCATGGGCATACTTAGAAATTTCTTTAATTGGTCTTATATCTCCAACCACATTAGTAACATGGGCTAATGAAATAACTTTCGTTTTTTCTGTTACAACTTTTTTAATATTTTCAAGAGTTACTTTAAAAGTATCCGTTAAGGGAATAAATTTAACGATAATTCCTAATTCTTTTTCAAGTTCAAACCAAGGTAGGACATTACTTGCGTGTTCAGCTTTGGTGATTAAAACTTCATCACCTTTTTTCAAGTAATATCTCATAAAACCAAAAATTATCATATTCATACCATCTGTCGTTCCTTTAGTAAAAATTATTTCTTTAGGACTTTTGGCATTAATAAAATTTTTAACAACTTCTCTTGTACTTTCATACTCCGAATCAACTTTCAAACTAATATCATAATCTCCTCGATGAGCATTAGCTGTATATTTAGTATAATAATCAACTATTTTATCAACTACTCTTTTTGGTTTAAAAGTTGTTGCTCCATTATCAAAATAAATTAAATCAGGATTATTTTCAAACATTAAAAAATCTTCACGTTGCATTTAATCACCTCCCCTATTAAAATTTAATTTCTTGATTTATAATACTTGTAAATATTTCTTTAACTTCTTCTTCCATTCCTTTAAGTAAATTAGCTTTAAGTAAAATTTTTTCAATTTCTTTTAAAGTTAGTCCTCGAGATTCTAAATAGTAAATATCTTCTTCTTTTAATCTTCCTATATAAGCTGCATGATTAGCCATAATATCTTCATTATCAATTATCATATTGGGAATTATCTTACTATCCCCGTCTTGCACATTAATAATCGTACTACTTTCTTCTAAAAAAGAGCCTCTACTTTCTTTTTGAATTATACCATCAATTGTAAAATAGAATTTACAACTTGCAAGATTAACTCCATTAGCAAGATAAATTGATTTACTATTTTGACCTTTATGTTTGATTTTAATATTATTAATTGTATCAATATTTGAAGCAATACTACTTACAAATCTTATTGAACTATTTTCACTTAAATTAATTTCACTTGATATACTAGCATTAATACCTAAACTATTTACAAGTAAACTGGTATTATTATCCATTTCTACTTGAATTAAGATAGAATTTTTAATTGTTTCTAAATAAATAGTTGCCTTTATATTTTCTAAAACTTTAATCTTTAAAACAAGATTATTAAAATTATTAACTAGGTAATAAGTAACATTTTTATCTATTATTAATTCATAATTGCTAGTATCTATATATATTTTATTCACAACTCTCAGCCTCTTTTATATCAAATGACTGATTATAACCAAATTTTTCTATTAATTTAGCTAAATTAAAGTCTCCACTTTTAACAATTTCACCATTTTTAACCATATGAACAAATTGAGGTTTTATATAATCAAGTATTCTTGTATAATGAGTAATAATCATAACACTTACATCAGAATTTTCTTCTAAATATTTATTTAAAGCTTCAGTTACAACTTTTAAACTATCAACATCAAGTCCAGAATCAAGTTCATCTAAAATAATAAATTTTGGTTTTAACATTAAAGCCCAAAGAATTTCATTTTTCTTTCGTTCTCCACCTGAAAAACCTACATTAAAATCACGATGTAAATTTTTTTTATCCATCTCTAATTTATCTGCTGAATTTTCAAGTTCTTTTACAAATTCATAGAGACTTTTTGAATCTTTATTTACTGAATCAACACTTGCTTTGATAACTTCTCGAAGTGTAACTCCTTCAATAGTAATAGGATTTTGATAGACTAGAAAAATTCCTAACTTACTTCTTTCATCAATTGGTAATTCTAAAATTGACTTATTATCTACTAAAATATCGCCTTTTACTACCTTATAATCAGGATATCCCATAATAACTTTTGATAAAGTTGATTTACCTACCCCATTGGGTCCCATAATAGCATGAATTTCCCCTTTATGAATTTTTAAATTAAAATTCTTTAAAATTTCTTTATCTTCAACTTTAATCTCTAAATCTCTTAATTCTATTTCCATATATCCCCCTTTAAAAAGGCATTTTCATATTACCATTCATCACATTTTTAACCATTTTTTTATAATTTTCAAATTGTTCTAAAAGTCGATTTACTTCCATAACACTTACCCCTGCTCCTTTAGCAATTCGCGTTTTTCGACTGGCTTTTATAATTTCAGGTTTTTTTCTTTCTTCTTTGGTCATGGATAAAATAATGGCTTCAATTCGTCCAATTTGTTTAGGATCAATTTCAACTTTATTAAGTCCCATCTTATTAGCACCAGGAATTAATTTTAATAGGTTTTCAAGTGGTCCAAGTTTTCTAATTTGTTTAGTTTGACTTAAAAAATCATCTAAATCATATTTCCCTTTTTGAAGTTTTTTCATCGAATTTTCTGCTTCTTCTTCGTCAATTACTTCACTTGCTTTTTCAACAAGTGAAACAATATCACCCATTCCTAAAATTCTTCCAGACATTCTCTTGGGGTCAAATAATTCTAACCCATCCATTTTTTCACTAGTACCTATGAATTTAATAGGAACATTAGTTAAATGTCTTACTGATAAAGCTACTCCACCTCTAGTATCGCCATCAAGTTTAGTTAAAATTACACCTGTTAAATCAATGGCTTCATTGAATCCTGTTATTACATTAATTGCATCTTGCCCCATCATAGCATCAATTACTAGCATAATTTCTTGAGGAGTAACAGCTTCTTTAATCTTGACTAATTCATTCATTAACTCTTCATCTATATGAAGTCTTCCAGCAGTATCAATTAAAACATAGTCATAACCATTCGCTTTTGCATAATCTATTGCTTCTTTCGAAGTTTCAACAGGATCATTTAAACCTTTTTCAAAAACAAAAATATCTAATTCTTTACCAATTTGTTTTAATTGGTCAATAGCAGCTGGTCGATAAACATCGCAAGCAACTAACATTGGTTTTTTATGATATTTCTTTCGTAATAAATTACCAAGTTTTCCTATTGTTGTTGTTTTACCACTTCCTTGTAATCCTACTAACATTAAAATAGCTGGAGTACCTTTCATATTTAACTCGGCACTTTCTCCTCCTAAAAGCTCTGTTAATTCATCACTTACAATCTTAACAAAAACTTCTCCTGGTTTTAAACTACTTTGAACTTCTTCACCTAAAGCTTTTTCTTTAACTTTATTGGTAAACTCTTTAACAACTTTATAATTAACATCGGCTTCAAGTAAAGCAATTCTTACTTCCCTAACCATTTCACTAATATTATCTTCTGTAATTTTTCCATAACCTCTTGCTTTATGTAAAACTTTTTGTAATCTATCTCCTAAACTTTCAAACATATAAGTCCTCCTTAATAAACATTATTATTATATCACTAAATAATAAAAATTCCTAATTAAAATTTCATTTAAAGATTAACTTATAACTATTAAAATATTAGAAAAAAGCACCTCATAAGATTAGTGCTTTTACTAAATACAAAATAAGTATATCTTCTTCAAAATACTAGAGAATATATATTTTCTCTTTAAATTGTTATTTGTTATAATTATTCTCAATTATCTAATATTTATATTATCATTTTTTATTCAACTCTTAAAGCTTCAACTGGGTCTTTCTTACTTGCAATTCGAGAAGGAATAAGTCCAGCGATAAGAGTTAAAATAACACTGATAGCAATTAATATAATTGCTCCAAAGAATGGTAATTTTGAAATACCACTAATACCAGTTATATTCTTAATAATGATATTTATTGGAATATTTAAAAGAACAGTAACTAAAATTCCTATAAGTCCAGCGGAAAACCCAACAATAATCGTTTCAGCATTAAAGACTCTAGATACATCTTTCTTACTAGCTCCAATTGCTCTTAAGATTCCAATTTCTTTTGTTCTTTCAATAACACTAATATAAGTAATAATACCAATCATGATACTTGAGACTACCAAAGATATAGTAACAAAAGCAATTAACACATAACTAATTGTATTAACAATTGAAGAAACACTACCAATCATAGTACCTACTATATCTGTATATCTAATAATATTTTCTTCTTTGTCTTTATCTTTTTGTTTTTCATTATAATTATCAATTATATCAATAATTTCTTCTTTACTATCAAAGTCTTTAGCATATAAAGAAATACTACTAGGGCTTTCAAAATCAAAAACATTCAAAGTTTCCAAATTTCGTTCATAAGTATTTAAATTATCAAAAGTAGTTCCTGTAAATACATTAATATTAGAATTAGCTTTTTGTTCTTTAACAATTTTACTTTCATTAATTAAATTAACAATTTTGGTAATTAACGAAGATTTATAACCTACACTTCCATTAATCGAAGTTGAAGTTGCTTCTTCATTACCTCTAATAATTCCTACAACTTTTAAAGTTATTCCATTACTAACCACTTTTTTAATACCATCTTCTGTAATTATAGGCGTCCATTTATTACCTACTTTTTCATATAAACTAGTTGGTAAAACTAACTTATATTGAAGATTTAATAAATCATCATAATTATAAGAACTTATTTCACTCTCTACTTCTTCACCAATCGACACCTTTTTAAATATCTCTGATATCTCATCTTGATTTTTAATTCCTAAAGTATATAATATATAATCACTTATTTCATTATCTTCATTAACAATTAACACAAGTTCATCTTCATTTTTTGGCCAAGAACCTGCAACTAAATCGTACTGTCTTTTTAATAAATCATCATTATCAAGCATTTCTGTAAATACTTGATAACCACTAATCGAAGCCATTTCACTCATATTTTGACTTTGTTCATTTCCCATTCCCATCATTTTTGTAAAGATATTACTTGGATTAATTTGAATAACCTTATTTTTTTCTTCTTTATAAATATTTAAATTAACATCATATTTATATTGAATATTTAAAGTTAAATCTTTTAACTTTGTATTACCTTCAATATAAGTTTTAAAATCTTTTAAGTTATTCGTTTGAAGACCTTTAGTCATTGTACTTAACATATCAGCTAAAATATTATTGGAATAAATTTTATCTTTTTCATGTTCTTCTTTATTTTTTTCAATACCCATAAAAGAGTTCATGAGTTCGTTCATATCAACAGTATTTTTTTCAACAGTTAAAGGATAACTTGATAAAGCGTCTTCTTCAACTTTATTTATATAACTTTTAACTCCATTTGACAATGATAAAATTAAAGCAATCCCTATAATTCCAATTGACCCAGCAAAACTAGTTAAAATTGTTCGTCCTTTTTTTGTTAACAAATTATTAAAGCTTAACGATAATGCAGTTAAAAAATTCATTGAAATTTTTTTATTATTTAGTTCTTCATCCTTATCATTTTTAGCATTATAAGGATTAGAATCATCAATAACGTTACCATCTAAAAGTTTAATAACACGATTTGAATATTCAAAAGCTAAATCTTCATTATGAGTAACCATAATTATTAACTTATCTTTGGAAATATCTTTTAAAATATTCATAATTTGAACACTAGTTTTAGAATCAAGAGCTCCTGTTGGCTCATCAGCTAAAATAATATCTGGATTATTAACTAAAGCTCTAGCAATTGCAACTCTTTGCATTTGTCCACCAGAAAGTTGATTAGGTCGTTTATAAATTTGATCATGGAGACCTACTGCCTCTAAAGCTTCAATTGCCTTTTTACGTCTTTCTTTTTTACTTACTCCTGATAAAGTTAAAGCAAGTTCAACATTAGAAAGGACATTTTGATGAGAAATTAGATTATAACTTTGAAAAACAAAACCTATCTGATGATTTCTATAACTATCCCAATCACTATCTTTAAACTTTTTAGTTGACTTATTATTAATAATTAAATCTCCATCTGTATAATCATCTAAGCCACCTATAATGTTTAAAAGAGTTGTTTTGCCACAGCCAGATGGTCCTAAAATTGAAACAAACTCACTTTTTCTAAAGTCAATATTTATTCCCTTTAAAGCATGAACAACATCTTTTTCATTTAAATTATAATCTTTCTTTATATCAATAAGTCTTAACATTCTTAATTCCTCCAAATATAATTTATCTTCATAATTATAAGACACCTTTTAATTATATGCAAGAGGTTTCACCAAAAATACATAAAAAAGAAATGTCAAGTAATTAATTTCTTAACATCCTCTTAAAAATTCGTACATTTAAAAGTCGACACATTACCAGCAACATCAGTCGCATTAACACAAATTTTTTTATAACTTGCTAAACTTTCATTATAAACATAAGATGTTCTAACTGAATTGTTTACTTTTGGATAACTTGAAGTATACATATATAAAGTTATAGCTGGAGTACAAGTTTTGGCTATACTAGTTGTTAAACAATATTTAAGTGTCTTTATTCCTGACCCTGTCTCATTTATCGAAGTTGTAACGGAAAGTCTTGTTGTTGAACTTCGTGAAACTGTAACACTATTAATATAAGGTTTAATAGTATCTATACCATTATTTTGAACAATTGCATAATATGTTTTTTTAAGATCAACATTTGCATTATTAGAAAGATATCCTGTCAATTCAATTTTATAATACCCATCTCCATTATTCAAAGTTATTTTATTTCCAACTTTTTTAATGCTACCACTTCCACCATTTGATATCGTTGAAACATTGGTAGAGCTGGTTCCATAAAATACTTTATATGTTAAACGATTTGAATTAATGCAATCAGCAATTTTAGTAATAGTAATAGCTGGTTTAGTTGACATATTTTGAAAAGCTTTGGCTTGACCAAAGCTATATTGGGAAATTATTGCCCCTTGTCCATTATGAGTAATATAAGTCATCAGAGAATCGTTACAAGAAGCATCGCTTTCTATATAACTACCTGACGAACCAGAGCCTCCCGAACTACCAGTACCTGTAGAACTTCCTGAACTACCACTACTACTTGCTGACATTTGACATTTTCCAACAACATTTACTGTAATACTAGCTGTCTTTTTACCATCTTCAGATGTTAAAGTTATAACAGCACTTCCAGCTTGTCTAGCACCAATTATACCATTTGAATCAACTGTTACAATGTTCCGATTACTAGATGTAAATAAAACTTTTTTATTAGTTGCATTAGATGGATTAACTGTATAAGATATAATTTTAGCACCACCACAATTTAAATTTATTGGAGAGGCAGTATTAATCGTAATTCCTGAAACTGGAACAGTATTAGATTCAACCGTTACATCTAAGCTAGAAGAAATACCATTAGATGTTGTTGCTACAATTGTTGTTTTTCCTGCTTTTATTCCTGTAACAACTCCATTACTATTAACAGTCGCAATATCTGGATTACTACTACTCCAAGTTAAAGCTCTATTAGTCGTTCCACTTGGGGTAAATTGTACCTCTATTTGAGCTGTTCCTCCAACTTTTAAGCCATTTGACATACCAACCAAATTCAACCCCGTTGGATTAATTACCATCTGACCATTATCTGTAACTGTAATCCTTACTGTATCACTAAGTAATTCATCTTCGGTTTTTACAGTAATTATTGCCGTTCCTAAAGAAAGAGCATTTACCTTCCCTTCTTCACTTACACTAGCAACCTTAGGATTATCACTTATATATGTTAAACCAGGAACTTTAGCTTCTTCAGGTATCACCTTGATTTCTAAAAGCAATGTTTTGCCTAAAGACATTGTAACATTTTCTTGAACTATATCAATTCTTTCCAAACTAACTGCTTTAGAAGTAACTATTATCTTACATTTATCAGAATAAGTTTTACCATTTTCTCTATATATAGCAACTATATTAGTTGTACCTTCTTGAATTCCTTTAATAAGAGCAGTATTATCGCCTAAATCTTCAACCGTTGCTACATTACTATCTTCGGTTTGCCAACCAATTACTGGACTTTCAACCGATGCTGATGTTACCCCAGCATATAACTGTATTTCCTGTTCAACCTCAATTGACGAAGATTCCATACTAATAAGAACAGCTGGATTTAGATTACCATTACCATTAACAGAAGTTGGATTATTCTTTTTATTTGAACAACTTTTAGCAATTACAATTATAAGGACAACAACAATAACTAAACTTAAAATTAAAAATGCAATTTTTTTGATTTTTTCTTTATCAAAATTATTATTCTTATCGCCATCATCACTATAATAATCATCATATTCATTATTTTCATCTTCCGTATAATCGGTATACATATTATTCCCCTCTTTTCTTATTTTATTTTAACATATATTCTTACTATTTTCAATCATTTTCTATAAAAAGTTTTTTAATATTTTCTTTAGGTATTAACATCTTAATTCCTTTTTTTAATTTTATTTCATAATCATTTTTTGAATCATCAAACTCTTCTCCATCGACACACCAAGCCTTATCTTTATCCGTAAAAATGATTTTCATTTCACTACATTTATAAAGTTCTATTCCTGATACATAAGTAATATCACTCGTTTTTAAAGTATAAATTGCTTTTAAAATATCAATTTTCTTTCTTAAACTACAAAGCATTACTTCAAATTTATAATCATCTAGTTTAATATCACTATAAAAATTGTCAATTCCAGCAATTCTATTAGCATTTGAAATTAAAATGAATGTATATTTTCCTTTATGTTTTACTCCATCAATTGTAAAAGTTATTTCATGTTTCGGAATTCTCGTAAAAACTCTTTTTAAAACTTCAATCACATAAGCAAAATAGCCAATTTTTTTCTTTAATTCCTGTGGTGTTTTATAAGGAATATCCATAAATTTTCCATATGATGCTACATAAGTAAATGCTCGATTATTAATAAATCCAATATCTACTTCTTTTATCTCACCTTCTAATATTAATTTTAAATTAGATGTGATATTATTCCCAAGTCCATACATATGTCCAATATCATTAGTTGTTCCAACTGGTAAATGAGCTAATACTAATCTCTTTTTTCGATTTAAATTACCATTCATAACCTCTGAAAAAGTACCATCTCCTCCAACAGAAATAACTAAATCAATATCATCGTCTAATTTCTCAATTATTTGTTCAGCATGACGTCTATATAAAGTAAAAATAATCTTACTTTCATATCCATATTCATGTAATATTTTTTGAAATTCTAATACTTTACCATCTGTTAAACCTTTACCACTATTAGGATTTATAATAACCGTGCATTTTTTCACTTCAACATCTCCTTACCACTTATTTTCTATATCATTTGGTACTTTATCATTTTTAATAGCATTAATAATTTTCTCTTTCTTTTCTTGACTTATTTCTTTTCCTGTCATATAAGAAAGTTCTGAAATTACTTCATTTAAAACCTTTTCATCTTTAAAATTATTACTTTTTAATTTATCAGCTAAGGATAAGATTGTATCTTTATTTATATTAGTTTTCTTTTCAACTTTTTTAAATACATTATCGTTCATAAAACCTCCCATAATATTATATGAAAGATTTCAATCCCTATTTAATTTTTCAATCTTTTTATTTATCTCAGCATGACGTTTTGCAAATATTTCATTTTGTTTTAAAAATTTTTCTCGATCAATTTCACTATTTTTAAAACGTTTATCAAGTTTATCAACAGCTTTAACTAAACCATCTTTCTCTTTTTGTAAATAATCATTTTCCTTATTAAAAAAATCATTCTTAATTATCATTTTTCACTCCTATTTTTAAATTTCAAAATAATTGGAGTACCCTCTAATTCAATACTTTCACGAATTTTATTTTCTAAATATCTATAATATGAAAAATGTACTAAGTTTTTATTATTAACATAAAACGTGAATTTCGGAGGAGCAGTATCATCTTGAACTACATAATAAATTTTTAAACGTTTCCCTTTATAAGAAGGGGGTAAATTTAAGTTATAAGCTTCCCTAATTATTTCATTTAAAACACTAGTTTGAATTTGTCTAGTAGTATTTTCATATGCTTTTAAAACAAGAGGCATAATTAAATGTATTCGTTTTTTTTCTTTGGCTGAGACAAAAACAATATTAACATAAGGAATAAATTGAAATTCAGATCGTATAAGTTTAATGAAATCACGTTTTTTATTATCATCATATTCATCAAATTTATTAACAATCAAAACTAAAGCTTTCCCTTTTTCAAGAGCAATTCCTGCTATATGTTTATCATATTCTTTAATACCATCTTGATAATCAATTACTAGTAAACAAACATCACTTCTATCAATTGCTTTTAAACTTCGAAGTAAACTATATTTTTCAATATTTTCATAGATTTTCCCGCGCTTACGCATACCAGCTGTATCAATGATTACATATTCTTCTTCGTTATACTTGAACACTGTATCAACAGCATCTCTTGTCGTTCCTGCAATTTCTGAAACAATTAATTTATCACTTCCAAGAATAGCATTAACTAAACTACTCTTTCCAACATTGGGTCTTCCAATTAAAGATATTTTTATTAGATTATCATTTCTTTCTTTTTCATATTTGGGAAAATCGGCAACTATCATATCCAAAAGTTCAGTTAACCCAACACTATGCTCAGCACTTATTTCTACATATTCAGAAAATCCTAATTCATAATAATCAAATTTATGAATTAAACTTTCTTTATTATCAACCTTATTAAAAGCAACAATAACTCTTTTTCCACTTTTATGTAACATATTAGCAAGATACTTATCATTAGTACTAATACTTTCTTTAGAGTCAACCACAAAAACTATAACATCAGCTTCATCTATTGCAATAGAAACTTGAACTTCAATTAAATTATTAAAATCATTATCACCTATATCAATACCACCAGTATCAATTAAATTAAACTTATAATCAAGATAATTAATTTCTCTATAAATTCTATCTCGAGTAACCCCTGGTGTATCTTCAATAATTGAAATCTTATCACCAGCTAATTTATTGAATAAAGTAGATTTGCCAACATTAGGTTTCCCTACCAAGGCAACTGTCTTAAGTTTCATAGTCTACCTCCAATCCAACAAGATTATAACATTTTTTTTACATTTTGAAAATGTTTTTCCTTATATTTCTTAAATTAAAGGGACTGTAATGAATTATTTCAGATCATTATAACTCTAATTTTCTTTGATGTTTTTACTTTCATCAATGATACTTTTAATTTCTTTCAAAGAAAGTTTAGTGTATCTACTTATTTTCTCAAGTTGTTCATTAGCATTATACATTTCTATAACCATTTCCCGTTTATTTTGTTCAATTCCTACATCTTTACCTAT
>CAYTGK010000017.1:0-12744 GCA_964437305.1 uncultured Muribaculaceae bacterium | reverse complement strand
TTCATAATTTATATTAGATAAGAATAAAGGAGTGATTTTATGAATAATTGTCTAGATAATTGTTTAGCAAAGATTTTAAATGTTATTAAAGTTTTACAAAATAATGCTAATAAAACTGAATGTCAAGATAATTCTTGCACCAAACCTTTTTTAGGTTTAAATACAACTATTCTTTGTTTTAATACAAGACCAGTTATGCTATATAGATGTGATAATACACCAGTTACTCTAGGATATACAACTGAAAACGGAGAAGCTACAACTGATGTTTTTAGAGTAGAAAGTGTAACCAATGATAGTGTTGGTGTTCTTTTATTAGAAGCTCAAACTGATACAAATGGAAATACAACTTATGTAAGCACGAATACTTATGCAACAATTAATTTAGGTTGTGTATGTGCTATTCGTTGTTTACCTGATACAATCGTTAATAACGTTTAAGAAAGGAGAGTTTAAAATGGTTAATGAAAATCAATGTAATGAAACAAATAGTATAAGTGAAATTTTAAATTTTATCTTAGAACTTCAAAAATGTGCCGATAATACTGACTTAGATACCACTGGATGTGATAGACCATGTCTTGGACCTAGTATCAACAATGGACTTATTTTCAACACCCGTCCTATTACACTTTATTCATGTTGTACAGGAACTCTTTGGACTATGCCTTATAACTTAAACGGTACGACTGGTAATTCAACAGTATTCAAAATCTCAAAAGTTGATGGAAATTGTGCTACTTTTGAAATTCTAGCCCCAAATCCTGATAATGAAACTGGTTTACTACCATATGTTTCAACAGGTAATTTCTTCACTATTGATTTAAGTTGTGTCCTTGCTATAAGATGTTTAAATGATACTTATACCATGTAAAGAAGCATTTGCTTCTTTTTTAATATCAAGAAAAAAAGAGACTATCTCGTCTCGACAATTAACTTAATGGCAGTTCGCTCTTCACCTTCAATTGATATATCCTGAAAAGCTGGGGTACAAATTAAATTTTTCCCACTTGGTGCAACAAACCCACGAGCAATAGCAATTGCCTTAATTGCTTGATTAATAGCTCCAGCTCCAACAGCTTGAATTTCCACACTTGTTTTATCTTTAAAAACATTAGCAAGTGCTCCTGCTACACTACTAGGATTAGATTTACTGCTTACTTTAAGTGTTTCCATGTATTTTCCTCCGTTCAATTAATTATATTAAACGAATTTAAAAAAATAACTAAATTTTTTAATTAGGCTCAGCTCGAAGTCCATTCATAAAATCTAAAACTTGTTGTTTCTCAGTTTCATCAGTAATAACTCCTGGTAACCATCTTTCATATCCTTCCGTAGCACTATATAAATAGCAGGGAATAATATTATCACTTGTAACTATTGTTTTATCTTTAAGTGAATATTCTAAATTTATTTGATAAATAATCGTTCGATTTAAAATTGTTGTGGTACTCCCAAATAAAAAACTTCCAAGTGAATAAACAATTGTCTTATCCTTATATTTTTCAACAGGCTGTAAAACATGAGGATGAGCTCCAATTACTAAATCTGCACCTGCATCAACAAAAGAATGAGCATGATTTTTAATATTTTCTGGTGGTGAAAATAAATATTCTGTTCCACCATGAAAATAAACAATTATATAATTAACTTTATCTTTTAAATTTTTAATCTTCGAAATTATTTCAGTTCCTTGAAAATCAAGAAATAAATTAGAACAAATAAGTCCAACCTTAAATCCATTTTTTTCTAAAATAACAGGTTCTTCTGCTCCATAAGTTACTTGAGCTTTCTTTAAAGCTTCTTTTGTATCAAGATATCCTTGATAACCATAATCATCAGTATGATTATTCATAATTGATACAACTTCAATACTACTTTCTTTGTAAACATATGCATATTTAGCTTTTGTATAATACCAATAAGCTGGACTATAATTTTTAGGAGTTGGTGAAAGATTATTATCGGTAAAAACATTTTCCCCATTAGCTATCGTGAAATCATCTTCCTTAAATATATCTATAACATTTTTAAAAGGATAATTATAATCATGAGTATCTAATAAATCTTGAAAATTACCACTATATTTTTCCCCTTTAAAGGAGGCTAACTCTGAATCTCCTATAAAAGATAATTTCATAGAAATTTTATCATTACTATCTTCTAATTCTTCTTTAGTTAAGCTATTAATTATACTTTTTTGATCATTCATAATATTATTAAAATCATAACTTTTTAAAGCATAGCTTTGATTTTTTGATGTATTTACTAATATTAATATAGAAATTCCACATAAAAATAATAATACTGAAATATACATCTTAACATTTTTAAACATAATGCTCCTATAAAAAAATAGTTAATAAACTATTTTTCATTAATAAAACTTATCAATTCTTTAGGATTCAAATATCCAGTTTGTTTTTTTATTATATTTTGATTTTCTAATAAATATAAAGTAGGAATACTAAAAACATTATAACGTTCAGCTATCTCTGGAAATTTATCAACATCAACTTTTAAAACATCAATTTCAATTTTATCTTCAACTTCTTTAAATACTTCCGACAACATCTTACAAGGTCCACACCAATCAGCATAGAAATCAACTAATATCTTTTTATTTTTTATTTCTTTATCGAAATCTTTTTCTAAATATTTTATCATTTTTCTCCTTTATGTTCTTCAAGAACTGTTTCTATTCCTTCAAAATTAAAAGCTTTATTCTTTTTATGTAATTCTACAACTGTTTCATATTTAATTATATCTTTATCTAACATCATATCAAGTATTTTAGTATTTAAAACATTAGTATCTTTTTCATCTTTTAACTCATAAATATCATTTACTAATTCAACAGTATCACCAGCTACATTTGAAAGAACTGGCGAAGATGTTAAAATAGCATTACCAATTTTACTTTCTCTGAATAAATTAAAATTAAAGGTTGGTTGAGTTAAAACGAAAAGTACTACAAAAGCAATAACATACCCTTCAATAACCCCTACAACAAAACCGAGTATCTTTGAAGGAACTGCTAAAACTACTGTAATTTTAAGAAGTTTTTCAAATATTCCTGTAATAGAAACAATAACATTATAAACGATTAATAAAATAGCAAGAATTAAAACAAAAGAAAATAATTGATAAAGCAGTACATTTAAAACTATAACCCCTTTAAATAAATTTGTAAAATTAAGAAGTGGTAACTTTAATAGTAAAAATTCGCCAAGGGGATTTTTTAATTTATAAGCAAGATAGAAAACAAGAATTGTTCCTAAACACATAACTAATTCTTTAAAAACGCCTCTTTTAAAGCCAATTATTCCTGCAAATATTAAATATGCTATTATAATAATATCAATTACATTCATGAAATTTTCCTTTCTATAATGATTCTATATCTTCTTTTGGTGTTTCAGTAGCACTTGGTGCTGGAATATTATTGTTTAAAGAAGGCATACTTTCTGATGAAGTTATATTTATTGGCTGAGCTACCGTAGTAGGTTCTACAGGTGGAGTAGCTGGAGTTGATAATTGAGGAGCAATTCCTACAGGTGGCACTGGATTCACTGGAGCAACTTCTGGCATAACTGGTGCTGGTGGCACTTCTAGGGTTGGTGCAGGCGTAACTGGAGCTTGAGCAATGTTACTTGGAGCTGGTGTTATTCCTGGCACTGTAGGTGCAACAGTTGGAGTTTCAACAGGTGCAACTGGAACAGTATTTATTGGAGTAGGAGCAACTGGCTCTACAGTAACTGGAGCTGGCATTGGAACTACTGGAGCAACCTCTGGAGCTTTTGCAGGTGTCGGAACAACTGGTGTAACAGCTGGAGCAGGCGTTGCAACCGTAACTGGAGTTTCTGTAATCACCCCCGAAGTTTGTGTCCCTGCACTTGTTGTTGCAACACTCGCTGTTCCTGTAGTAGCATCAGGAACTGGCACTTCAGTATTAGTAGCTTCATCATTTTTCTTTTTATTACCTTTTAAAGATGAAATAAAGATGATAATTGATATCACTATCAATAAAATACCTAAACAAGTTAATATTCCTGGCGTTGTCATAAACCAACTAAAATCAAAATTTTTAAACATAAAAATCCATCTCCCAATCTATTCTAACTATAATAATAATAGCAAAAAAAATTGATAAAATCAATCTTTTTTTATATTTTTTTTATAATTATTAGTACTTATATTCATTTTAATCAATAAATAGTTTATATCTATAATATAGGAACTATTTAAATAAAAGAACAATTAAAGCAATTAAAGCTATTCCTAACCGATACCACATAAAAATATTATAATCATGATTTTTAATATATTTTAATAAGAATTTAATACATAAAAGTCCCGAAATAAATGATACAGCTACTCCAACTATAAACATAGTTGGATTATAAGTAATAAGTTCTAACATTTCACCTTTTAAAACTTTAATGGCAACTGCTCCTGCAACAACTGGTGCTGATAAATAGAAAGAAAATTTAGCAGCGTCTTCCCTTTTCATTTTTAAAACTCGACTAGTAGCAATAGTCGTCCCACTTCTTGAAAAACCAGGTATTAAAGCACAAACTTGACTACAGCCAATAATAATTGCATCTTTTAATTTCATCTCTTTAAAAGATTTAGTTTGTTTGCTTAATTTATCACATAAATAAATAATAATACCCATTACAGCTAAACAAACACAAATTAAAATATAATTACTTCTAAAAAATTCATCAACTTTATCTTCAAATAAAACCCCAACTATAGCTGCTGGAATAGTAGCAACTACAACATACCATAAAATTTTCCCATCGGTTGTTTTTACTCCTTTAGTAAATCCATCTTTAATCATCTTAACAAAATCTTTAAAGAAATAAACTAAAATTGCAAGAAGTGTCCCAAAGTGTAAAGCAATATCAAAACTCATTTCATATTTACCAGTAAGAAAAGAACCTATTCCAAAAATATCTCTAAAAATTATTAAATGAGCACTTGAAGAAATTGGTAAAAATTCAGCAATTCCTTGAACAATTCCTAAAATAACCACTTGAATAAATTTCATTTTATCAACTCCTACTTTGTTTAATTATATCATAAAAAAATTAAATTTATATATTTTTTTTGATATTTTTTTCAATTTATCATATATTTTTAATATGAAAAAGGAAACATTTATTAAAAGCACATTTGTTTTAATGATTGGCGGTTTACTTACCAAATTACTTGGTATTTTAATTCGTATCATCATGACAAGAAATTCTTCTCTTGAAGTTATTAGTTTATATATGTTAGTTATGCCAACTTTCTCTTTAATGATGGCAATTAGTCAATTAGGGTTTGCAACTGGAATTTCTAAAGTAGTTAGTGAAAATAAAGATAGTCCTAAAAAAATCTTATTTTCTATTTTACCAATTTCTATTTTGATTAATATTATTTTAACTATCTTTTTAATATTTGCAAGTCGTTTTATTGCTATTAATCTTTTAAAAAATGAAAATGCTTACTATCCTATTTTAGCTATTAGTCTTGTATTACCATTTGATAGTTTATCAAGTATTTTAAGAGGTTTTTTCTTTGGAAAAGAAAAAATGATTCCTCATGTTACTAGTAATTTATCGGAACAATTAGTAAGACTTGTTTTTATGTTAATAATATTACCTAACATTTTACAATTTGGTCTTGTCTTTACAACTACTTCTTTAATTTTAATAAACGCTTTATCAGAACTTATTTCAAGTTTAGTTTTAATCTTCTTTCTACCTAAAAAATTTAAAATTGAAAAAAAAGATATCAAACCTAGTCTTAGAAGTTCTATTAATGTTTTAGAAACAGCTTTACCAACCACTGCCACCAGAATTGTTGGAACAATTTCCTATTTCTTTGAACCAATTATTTTAACTTATGTCTTATCTTTAAATGGTTATTCTAATGACTATATCGTAACACAATATGGAGTTATTAATGGTTTTGTAATGCCTATTTTATTATTTCCAAGTTTTTTCACAAATGCCATTTCAAATGCCTTATTACCAGTTATTTCAAGAGAATATGCTAAACATAATTATCCTTATATAAAGAAAAAATTAAAACAAGCCTTATTCTTCTCTTTATTAATTGGAGTTCCTGCAACTATTCTAATTGTTATGTTTCCCAATTTTTTCTTAAATCTTTTGTATAAAACAAACCATGGAGCTGAATATATAAGAAACATTGCTTTTGTCTATATTTTCTATTACATTGAATCTCCCTTAGCCTCTTTTCTTCAAGCAACTAATCATGCTAAAGATGTAATGTATGATAACTTTATTGGTATTATTTTAAAAACTGTTTTCTTATTTCTTCTAAGCTTTATTAAAAACATTGGTTTATATAGTTTACTTATAAGCTCAGGAATTAATATTTTAATCACAACCATAAGACATGCTAAACATATTAAAGAGTTATTCCAAGAAAAAAATATTCATAATTAAGGAATATTTTTATTCGTTATTATTCAAGATTACTACTATCACTTTGATTTTCTTGCATCCATTCAGCACATTCATTTACCTTATCAGCTCCAATAATTTGAGCTAACCAAATTAAAATTTGAGGTATTAAGAAGATAAGAATAGCTGCAACAATTCTTTTTCCAAATTTTTTAACTGCATTTTGAATACCATCTTTATCATCAATAAATACCACTTTAGCAAAATCAAAAGTTGTAAAAGCAATTAATAATAATGGTATAGCAATTCTTACAATAGTAAAAACATTATTATTTAAAAACTTTAAGAAATCACTTCCAAATAAAGTTTCACAAGTTTCATTAGGACTACTGTTATCTTGACTATAGTTACTAAAAATTTTAGATTGACATATATAGTTAACTTTACTTAATTCATTTTTAGTTTTAGAAAATTCATATCCAACTGTTTCCCCATTTTCATTTTCAATTGAATTTATCCAGGTTGGATAATCTTTAATATTTCCTGAATCAAAAGCAGATTTATAACTTTCTATTCCATTTACAGTAATTTCCTTTGTTGATGAAAGAAACGCATTTGAACTAGAATTCTCTGTATAAAATTTATATCCTCCATTTGCTTTTTTTACAATTATTTTAGGGGCATTACTATTATTATAAGCTAAATAATAAGCGAATCCTCCCATTTGCTCTGTTGCATTTTTAATGCTCCCATCCCCTAGTTTCCACTCAGTAGCTACATTAGAAGGTGTTATTTTATAAGTACTTCCAATTGAATAATTAATATAAGTTGGACAAGTAGTTCTATTATCACCATCATAACTAACTATATAACCTGAAAAAGAGCCAAAGCCAACTGCATTACCTACTGTTCCATCTGTATAAATTGTAAATGCTAAATAATCATCACTACTTTTATTTTGATTATAATATAAACAATCTTTTAATTTTGTTTTATTATTAGAAGAATCTGAAGATTTATCATAATGAATACTAAACTCATAATCATCACTACTAGGTCCATCAAACTCATAATTACAAACTAAACTAGTACTATTTATAGACTGATTAGTAATTTTAGCAACAGCTCGACTATCTGTTGAAGTTGTTAATTCAAAAGTAGCATTGTAACTTCTCATAGAAGACATCCCTTGCCCCATTTGAGGGTTATTCCAAGTAATATAAACATTAGGACAAGTTAAATTACCATTACTATCTTGTAAACTCGTGGGATTAATTGAACCAATTACTTGAAATTGACTAGGACTTAACATAGAATTTGGCTTCTTGTCAATTACCATCCTAGGATTATCTAAAGCCTCTACATTTTTAACGCTTAAAAAAACTATAAAGATAATTATTAAAATTAATTTATTTTTTCCTTTAGTCATAAGCACCTCTCATAAATCACTATTACTAGTTTAGTATAGCATATTTACTGTAAAATGTAAATTATGAATAAGAAAATTATTAATTCCTATTTATATTTTTTAATTTTGGTCATAAAATAAAAATAGGTGATACGATGAAGAAATTACTAATTGCAAGTAGCAGTATTTTAGCAGTTATTGCTATTTTAATAATCTTAAATAATAATTCAAATAATAAAAAGCAAACTAATAATGATTTAGAAGAAACTTTTTCAAGTGAATATATTGAAGTCATTCCTGATAATGCTAAGGAATATATTGAAAATTTAGATAATAAAATTCTTAAAAGTTATGAAGAAATTAAAGTTTTAAATAAAGAAATTTTAAAAAAATCTGAATCTATGTATAACTTAGATGAAATTAAAAGTATTAAAAAAGATGAAATTTTAAAACTTATTAATTCTTATAAATTACCTACTCTCCCTAAATATACAGGAAATGGTAAAGTATCTGAAAATGATACCAAAGAAATTTTAAATAATCTTAATTTAAATAATATTAAAGATTTAGATGAAATAAATCATGGTCTAATAGTTAAAAGAGCAAACTTAAGGTCATTTCCAAGTGATATTCATTTTTATGAAAAAAGTACCTTAGATAACTTTGATATGTTACAAGAAAGTGAATTATTAGTTGGTAGTCATGTCTTAATTCTTCATGAAAGCTTAGATAAGAAATGGAATTTTGTCATTTCCCCTACTTATGCTGGTTGGGTTAAAAAAGATAATATAGGTCTTCTTAAAAAAGAAGATATGAATTTCTTTTTAAATTCAAAAGACTTTGTTGTTATAACTGATAAAAGTGTAACTTTAAAAGATAAAGTTTTAGATATGAGTGTTAAATTACCATATCTTGGTATTAAATCAGATGGCTATGAAATAGCTTTACCTAAGAAAGATAAAGATGATTATGTTAGTTATGATAAAGTAACAATTTCAAGAGATAAAGCTCATATTGGTTATCTTGATTATACTAAAAGAAATGTCATTATTCAGGCTTTTAAATATGAAAATACACCATATTCATGGTCTGGAATGGATAGAAATGTTGATTGTTCAAGTTATATTTCTAATGTTTATAGGACTTTTGGTTTAGAATTTCCTAGAAATACAAGTCAACAAAGTAAAAGTATTGGAACAATTACTTCTTTAAAAGGCAAAAGTAATCAAGAAAAGTTAAAATTAATTGAAAACAAAGAACCAACTCTTTTATTTCAATCAGGTCATGTTATGCTCTATTTAGGAACTATTGAAAATAAGCATTATATAATTCATGCCTCAGGTGATATCAAAAATTTAAAAGTTTTAGTAAGTTTACTTGATGAATCACCTTATTTAGACAAAATATATCAAATAAATGAAATATAATAACATTTAAAAAATAAATACATAGTAGTCTATTAACTATTATGTATTTTTTTATTTTCTCTAGCTTTCATTCTTATAAAATAATCATCAGCATTTATAGCTAGTCCAATTGTATATAAATATGCCATTAAATAAACCCAAACTAAAATTATTAAAATATTAGCTAAACTTCCATAGTATAAATTATAATTACTATAATTATTTAAATGATATGCATAAATACGCATTAAAGCAAACCAAGAAATAGTTGTAAAAAACGCACCATTATTCATATATTTATGTTTAATTTTAATACTTGGAGAAATAACATATAAAATTTTTATTAAAACAAACATTAAAACAAGTGAAACAGGATATTTCAAAATATAATATAAATTTGCTATAAACTTACTTTTTCCAAAGACATTAGTAAATAATTTAATAATTAAATCACCTAAAACTGGTATAGTTATTATAAAACCTATTAATAAAAATAGAATAACAACCATTATAAACGATTTTAAATATTTTTTAATTGGATTAATTTCTTTTACTTTATATAAAATATTGCTTGCAGATATCAAAGCTCGACATCCCGATGAAGTAATCCAAAAACTGAAAAATACGAATAGAAAAAAATTGAAATTATCAGTTTTAGTATTTATTGCTGATGTAATAACTTCCATTACTGCATCTGGAACGTTATTTTTTATTGATGCTAAAATTCGGCTTAAATCTAAGTTAGAGCCTAATACTCCTATCAAAGAAAAAATAGGAATAATCATAAGGACAATATTAAAGGCTAAATGTCCAGGCAAGATACTCATTTCTTTTTGAGTAACTAACTTGACAATTCTTTTTACATAATTTTTAAACTTTTCCATCATCGATAACTTTCTTTATCACTTTGCATATCAATCATCGCCTCATTTATAGCATCATCAATAGTTTTAATATTATCAAATATCATACTAGAACCAACCGAAGCTCCAAACCCATAAGGAAGTTCTTCTAATTCTTTTCGTAATTTCTTTAAATAAACGGAAATTTGATCCTCACTATATCCTACTAAGTAAATTATAAATTCTGTTCCATCACTTCTAATAATTTCTGTATTTTCAAGTTGAGTATTAACTAAAATACTAGCAGCTTTAACAATCAAACTATCTCCTTTTTCCCTTCCATAGTTATCATTGATATATTTCAAATTATTTAAATCAACTACCACAATAGCTTGAGGGTAAACTTTATTTAAATTCCATGAATCAATTTGTAAATTCAAGTAATTACGATTTTTCAAAGATGTCAGCATATCTGTATATTTTTTTCTATCTTCTTTCTTAACAAGTTTTAACTTATGACGATTTTTAATTATCACGAATGTTATAGTAACTATTAAAACTGGTAATAAAATCATTGCTAAAATTAATAAATACATTTCTTCAAAACTAGATGTTTCAAAGACTGATAAATTTAAATTATTTAAACCACTATTACGATATTTATAATAAGAATTAGTATTAATTACATAATTAAATAAAGTATAGAAAGAAGAATTATCACTTTTTACCATAAAAGCATAATCATTACTCATAATATCAGAATAAATTACTTCATAGTCTTTAAGTTCTTTTTCTCTATAATAAGAATATACTTCTTTATCAACCACAATCAAAGCTTTATTTTCTTTAGCTCGTTTTACTAAATCTTTAATATTTTCTTGAGTAGCAACATTAACCATTGCTCCTGATTTAATATAATTAATTAAATATTTGTTATTTTCAAGCATATAGACATTATTACCTTTTAAACCTTCAAATGAAGAAATAACATAATCATCCGTAATTCTTCCTAATACTACATAGTTTTCAATAAATGTTGACACCGTTTCTAGATATTTTCCATTTTGATTACCTATATAATCAAAGTATATATCAACTTCTTCATTTTCAATAGCTTTATTTAATTCTTCAACTGTTTTATATTTTTTATAAGTAAAATCAATATCTGTAAGACGAACTAATCTATTTATATATTCAGCAGCAATTCCAGCTAGTTTAGAGCCTTTAGTTATTTCATAAGGTGCATTTTCAACATAACCATAAACATAAGTTTTGCTTAATAAATCAGCTCGTGTTTTATCATTTATATCACGTTCTTCAATATAGTAATCTAATAATAATTTATTATAATCTGCAACATATTTTTCTTCCATGAAACTATCAAAATATTTTTTAATAATATTATTTAAAGCCTGATTCTTCTCATCCAAAGTTAAAACAATCTTTTTAGTAATATCTGTAAAAAAATAATTTAAATAA
Organism: uncultured Muribaculaceae bacterium; assembly: GCA_964437305.1. GTDB lineage: Bacteria > Bacillota_I > Bacilli_A > RF39 > UBA660 > RUG591. The sequence continues at coordinate 1,187 of CAYTGK010000017.1, read as the reverse complement.
TAATTATCATTGCTAATTGTATTTTCAAGAGATAAAATATTAGGAGTAATAATAAGATTAACTTCATTTTCATTTAAAGCTTTAAATAATTCTTCCTTATTTTTATAAGAATTAAATTTAACCCCTTTAGCACTTTTTAAATAATAACTTATATTAGATTCTTCAGACTCTAAAACTCCAATTGTATAAGTTGCAAAATCAGTTATTTTATTAATTTTAATTGTTTTATCTTTAGAAACAGCAACATAATTATCTTCAAAGATAAATAATTGATTAGTAGCAAGAGCAATACTACCATCTAATATTTCAATTTTATAAGAATTACCTGAGGTATTTTCACTTTTTAAATAAGGCTTTTTGTTAAATTGTAAATCTGTTTCTTCAGTTACATAATCTAAAAAATCAAAGATAATCCCTTTTCCATTCATCCCATAAACAGCAACATCATTAAATACCTCTATATCAATTACCCGAGTTCCATTTTCACTTATCCATTTTTTATCATCTGATGTTAATAAACTAGATTCTCGATAATAATAAATAAAAAATAAGGCAATAAATACAACTATCGCAACACTTATGGTAAATATTAAAAGTTTCTTTTTATTCTTCATTTTTTTCTTCCTTTTCTTTAGTTATATCCCTATCTTTTGTAAATACTAACTCTTTAGTTGTAGGGCCTTTATAGCCAATGATTGGAAAATTGTTTAACTCTGCATTATCTTTCTTTACATAGACTTGTAATGAATAGTAACTTAAACTATCGGAAGAAAACATTGAAATTGTACTGTTAGCAATTTTTTTAGCATTAGAAACACTTACATCATCATTGACAGTAATAATTAAATTAATTATCTTGCCATGTAAATAATGTTCCACTTTTAAAACAGAAACATTTTCTTTTAATTTTGTTTCAATATCAGTATATAAGGAATCTTCTAATGGATGTTCTTCAATTCCATCTAATCTATCTCCATAAACAGCTCGAGCATCATTAGGCATTAAAATATTTTTAATTCCCCCAATCAAAATAACTATTCCTAAAAAAATAACAACAACAAAGATAACTCCCTTATTTTTATTTATAAAATTCATACTTTCCCTCCACTATGCTATATGTATTATACAATAAATTTTATGATTAATCAATAATATTCATTAATCTAAAGAGAGAATTTTTAGTAATC
>CAYTGK010000016.1:0-12815 GCA_964437305.1 uncultured Muribaculaceae bacterium | reverse complement strand
TGCATGAAGTACCTCATGTTTGTCCAATTCGTACTAGAATAATTAATCATCATATATATAGACATACCTATAGACCTGAATATTCTTGTTGTGAAGAAAATGTTGTAAGTAATGTCAATCAAGGTTCATGTTGTAATTTTCGATAAGGTAGCTAAGGCTATCTTTTTCTAATTTAAAAGTATATATTTAAATTAGAATAATAAAATTAAGTATGAAAAGAAAATAAAAAAGTGTCCTAAATGTGTCAAATAAAAATTTTTTTATTGACTTTGAAATATATTTTCAATATAATATGATTGAGGTGTTATTATGAAGAAGTTTAGAAAAATTATATCAGCATTTTTATTAGTAGCTATGTTGTTTAATTATGCAACTCCGTTTGTAAATGCCGAGACTAGTAAACCTACTAATAAAATTGTTAATACAGATGAATTTTCAGGGGTAGGTGATATTGAAACAGAAATACATTTATTATTACCAATTAGAAATAGAGAAAAGACGGGTATAATCTATAAAATTTATAATGCTAAAGGACAAAGTGCAACTGTTGAATTAGATGATATTGTAACTTCTGGAGGCATTTTAGATAAAAGTATTATTATAGGTAATCAAAAAGTTCAAGTTAAAGCTAATAAAAGAGATACTTTTGGAACTTTGTTAACAGGAGTAGATTATAACAATAATATTGTTTATTATTCAGTTAATGTTTATGGTTTAGAAAAGGGAGAATATAAAATAGAAATGAGTGGTACTAACTTTGTTACATACTCTGTTCCTGTTACTTTGGATAAATTCTCTCAAAGAATTAATATTACTAATGAAAAAGGTATGTTTGAAATTGGTGATCTTAATCAAGATAATAAAATAAATCAAAGTGATATTGATTTAATGCTTGATGCGATTGTTGCTAATAACAATAAATATGATTTAAATTTAGATGGTATGTGTAATATTGCTGATTTAAATTATATTACAGCTATTATTAATGGTGATACGAAAAGTGTTAAAAAAGAAAATACTAGTGCTATTATTGATAGTGAGACTGTAAATTTTGAATTAACATCTGAAACAAAGGTTCAAAATGGTAAATTAAGTTCAATTTTTGATAATGAAAATATTGTAACTTTAAAAAGAAGTGATAATAAAAAAGTAAGTTCGGAAAATTCTATTGATTTAACATTAAATTTAGCTTCTAAGGCAAATGATAGTATTAATATGAGTCAAATTAGAATTGCTGGTGGGGAGAATGCACCTAAAGCCCTTCAAGCTGTTGTTGAATTTGAAAATGGAACTGAGAAAACGTTTGATGGAGTTTTAAAGAGTTCTCAAGCTGATATTTTATATTTTACTGAAGATAGTGAAACAGGGACTATTGTTGTTGATTTAGGTAAACAAGTAGCTGTTAAAAAAGTAACAATTAAAATAACTGAGACAGGAGATAATAACTTAGCTGATATTGCTAAAGTTGAATTTTTAAATAATGTTAAAGTAGAAACCAAAGAACCAGATAATTTTGGTGTACCAACTAATGTAAAGGTTGATGATAGTAAAAGTGAACAATTAACTGTAACTTATAAAAATCCTGGAAATGTTACAGGTTATGAAATTAAAATTAATGGACCTAAAATGAAAGATGTAATTTTTCAAACAACTTATACAAGTTTTACGATTGAAGATTTAAAAAATTATGCCAATTATAAAGTGGCTGTTCGGGCTGTTAATCAAGAATGGAAGAGTAACTGGAGTGATGAAATTTCTGCAAGTCCACAAGCTAATCGCCTACCACCTGCTCCTGATATGGTTAAATTAACTCCTATTTATTCTGGATTTAATTTAAGCTGGAAAGATATGGATGATACAAAGAGTTATAATTTATATTATAAAGAAGTGGGAATGAGTAAGTATACTAAGATATCATCTATTTATATGAATAGTTATTCTTTAAAAGGTTTAAAAGACAATTTAGAATATGAAATATATATAACAGGTAATAATGATAAAGGGGAAGGAAGTGCTTCTGCAATAGTTAAAGGTAAAACTTTAAAAGCTGAAGCAACAATTACTCCAAAATACAAATTAATAAATACAACTTTAGAGGGAAAGAAAGAAACTAATCATATTAAAGATGTTATTTATACAAAAGGTAGTATGGTTAATGGTGATAAATTTACAATTGTTGATGATAACTATTTATCATATTGGACATTTGAATCATGGAATGTTGCTTCAAGTTACTATGATTTTGGAGTTCCAATTACGGTTTTAGATCAAGAGTATAAAATGGATGAATTTGTTATAACTGTGCCAGATTCTTACCCTTATTATTATAAGAGTGGGACATATGATACAAATGCTAATTCAAGAAATGATGCTTTAGTTTATTACTGGAATAGTGAAACGGATATTAAAGCTGAAAATAAAACAACTGTTCAAGCTGTTATTACAACGAGAAGAGATGAGAACGACCGACTTTATTACGTTGTAAAATTACAAGAACCAATTGTAGCTCAAGCTATTCAGTTTGGTTTAACTGTTGCTAATAATGCGAATTTAGCTCAAATTGCTGAAATTAAATTTTATGAATATGATTCATTAGTTGATGATGTTGCAAATTTATTTGTAGATGACTTACATATTGAATTAAAATCTGATGTAACTCAAGATAAAATTAATCAATTAAAAGAAAGAGCTGATGTTAAGGATAATGAGGAATATAATCCTTATCGTGAAGCAATTCTTAATGATTTAAAGTATGCTGAAGATATTTTAAATGATAAGGCTGTTCAAGATGTAATTACTTTAAATCCTAATATTTCAAATTCCTATAATGGACATTTGAAGTTTGCTATGACAATTAATGATTATCAACCACTTGGAATAGTTGCTAGACCAGGTGAACAGTTAACAGTTTATGTAGGGACAAAAGCTAATTATGTTAATGCTGAATTAGTATTTACTCAATATCATGCTGAAGCTAATGCTTGGAATACTACAGTTAAAAATCTTAAAAAAGGTCAAAATATAATTGAGGTGCCAAAGATTGGGTCAGAGGATACCGAAAGAGGAGGAAGTGTTTATATTAAATATACAGGAACTCCTAATGTTGATTTTCCAATTAAAGTTCGAGTAAGTGGGGGAGTTAAAATTCCTGTACTTGATACAACTCTTTTAAAAAGCGAAGAAGAAAAGAGAAAAGCTATTAAGAATTATATTGAAACTCTTGATACACATATTCAGAATATCAAAAAAGATTATGGGGATAGTTTTGATGAACGTTCTAGTGTTTTAGGAGCAACAGAAATTGCAACTAGACAAGGACTATTCTCAATTTCTGCTACTGCTGTTAAAGATGCTCTTGATTCAGGATGTGATACAATTACAGAAAAAGTTACGAGATTATATAATTCAACTCAAGCATTTGATGAAATGATGGATATGTTTTATCGGCAAAAAGGTTTAAAAGAAGAAGCCCAAGATCCTAAAGATGCTTTACCAAAATCAAGAATTAATATTCGTTATATGAAAATGTTTGATGGAGCTTTCATGTATGCTGGAGGTTATCATATTGGAATTGAATATGGCTCAATTGGAGGCTTAGTTCAAGGAATGGGGAACTCTGATACTAAGACAGGTTACTTTGGTTGGGGAATTAGTCATGAAATAGGACATCAAATCAATCAAAGTGCATTAGCTATTGCCGAAGTTACAAATAATATTTATGCCTTACTTGCTGAGACTAGTAATGATAAAGATAAATCAAGATTAGAAACAAGCGAAGTTTATCCAAAAATTTATGAAAAAGTTACTTCTCATACAGCAGGAAAAGCTCAAAATGTGTTTGTTCAACTTGGTATGTATTGGCAATTACATTTAGCTTATGATAATGCTAAGACTTTTGAAGATAAAGAATCAATTTATGCTAAAATTAATCATTTGACAAGAACTTTTGACAATAAAAATGAAAATGGGGAAACTTTATTCACTTCAAAAGATGATTTATTAGTTCTTTATGCAAGTTGGGCAGCTGGTAAAGATTTAACAGAATTTTTTGAAATTTGGGGTTTAAGACCAACTGATAAGGTTAAAAATTATATCAAGAATACATTAAAACTTGAAAAAGAAGAAAGAGCTATTTGGTATTTGAATGATGAAGCTCGAAGATATCGAATGGGGAAAGGTGCAGGAATAACTGATGCCAAAGTTATTGCTAATATCGAAGAAGTTGATAATAAAACTAAAGAAGTTACGATTAATTTAGGAATTACTAGTGAAAGTGAGAAGATTTTAGGTTACGAAATACTTCGAAATGGTGAAAGTATTGCCTTTCTTGATAGTAGTGTTCATGAATATATTGATAGAGTTGGTTCAGAAAATAATCGAGCTTATACTTATCAAGTTGTAGCTTATGATTATCTTTTAAATAAAACAGAGATGGTTACCTTAGAAGAAATTAAAGTTGCTTATGATGGAAGTGTTACTGCCAAAGATACTTTCTCAATTGAATCTAATGTTAAAGCTAAAGATGAAGTTGTTGACCTAGAAGATAATAATATGGATTACAAAAAATTAACGGTTAATAACTTAATTGATGGCAAAGCAAACTCAAGTTTTGAGGGTGTTGAAAAGATTAAGACGTTAATTAACAATGGTGATAAAGTCTCAATGACAACTGATACTAATGATGCTTATGTAATTATTAGCTTAAATGATAAATATGCATTAAGTGGTATTAAGTATCAAGCTCTTGTATCTAATGATAAACTAGATGTTAATACAATTTCTAAATATAAAATTTCTGTAAGTAGTGATAAAGAAAATTGGATAGTTGCAAGAGAGGGTACATTTAATTTAACAGCTGAAAATGATTATACTGATACTGTTTACTTTATGAAACCAGGAACTACTAGTGAGAGTCAACTTTGGACTTATAATGATATATCTTATATTAAGATTGAATCTGTAGGTAATAAGAATGGTCTTTCAGGAGTTGAAATAGATGTAATTGCTCCACCAGGAGATAATATTGATATTAGTGTTACCAAAGATATTCCTAATATAGGTATTTTGGATAAAGATTATACTTTTGATACTTCTCTTGGAGAGGACGGAGTAATTAAAGCAGGCTCTGTTATTATACAAGGTGAGTATCGTGGTAGTCCATCATTTAATGTTGTAACAATTACAGACGCTTATGATAATAACAAGATTTATGAAGGATATCAATTACTATTTGCTGAAATTAATGATGATATGACAGTTTATGATGTTGCTAAAGGTACTTGGATGTATGTTATGACAAAAGATGAGTATGAAGTAATGCAAAAAAATTCAAAGAGTATTCGTGCTAATTTATATCGAGTTAATGATGCTACAACTAATGAAGGTGAAAGATTAACAAGTACTTCATCAGCAATTAACAATCTTCAAGAATATGACAAGTTGCAAAAGATATCTATTAAGATGGAAGGAAATAAATAAAAGGGGGAATCATGAAAAAGAAATTAATATTTATCTTGACTTTAACATTATTCATGATTTTCCCAACTATTTCTTCAAAAGCAGCAACGAAAATAAATTTCACCGAAGCTTCTAATGGTATAGTTAATACAACAATTCAGTTTGAAGAAGGATTTGTTGGAGGAGTCGATGTTGTATTTAAAGTAAGTGATACTGTTAAAGTTAAAAATTTTGAATTTAATAGTGAATTTAAAAAGTATACAAAGAAATATAGTTATGATTCTATTAATCATACGTTAAGAGTAATTGTTACATCAGGTGGTATTGGTCAAGCTCATAATCTTTTAAATTCTAAAAAAGTATTAACACTTGGAAAAATTGATTTTGAAACTTCTTCTAACAAAAGTGTTGATTATAGCTTAGATAAAGTTTCATTAATGTATAATGATAATAATTGGAAATCAACCACTATTCCAAGTAGCGAACTTATTTTAGGAGAGAAAAATAAGTTTACTTATGTTGTAAATGAGGAAACTAATCCACCTAAAGATAATAATCAAAGTGGTAATACAGGTGGAGGTATAGATAATAACAATTCTTCAACGGGAGCTACTCCTAATCAATCATCTGGTAATAGTTCTAATAGTCAATCAGAAACTCCAACACCTAATTCTGGTAATATAGGTGATGGAAAAGAAGATGATGTAACTAGTTCGAATGATGAAGAAAATCAAAATGATGATGTCATAGATGATGATAATATAACTAGTAATGATAATAATGCAACTGATAATAAAACAGAGACTGATAACAAAACTAATGATAAAGAAAATAAATCTAAAAATAAAACAGTTTTAATTATCTCAATTGTAGCAATTGCTTTAGTAGTAGGAATTTTAATTATAATTTATTTAACGATAAAATCTAAAAAAACAGATATTGATTTTTAAAAATGCGAAAAGTTTTAACTTTTCCTTTTTTAATTATATTTGATTTTTTTATCGAAATTGTATCAAGAATAAAAAAATTATAGACTTATTTATTCTTAATTTGGAAATGATTTAAATATATGATATAATTTTATTACTGAAAGGGGTATTTCTATGGAAAGAGTTCAAAAAGTAATTAGTAATTTAGGATATGCTTCAAGACGAGAAGCTGAGAAAATGATTGCCGATGGGAAAGTTTTAATAAATGATAAAATAGCATTGCTAGGTGATAAAGTAAAAGATTCTGATATTATAAAAATTAATGGAGTTGTTTTAGATAAAAATAAAAATGATAAAGTTTACTTTTTATTAAATAAACCAAGAGGAGTTGTTTCAACTGTTAAAGATGAAAAAGGACGAAAAACGGTTGTTTCTTTAATAAATACTGACAAAAGAATATATCCCGTTGGAAGACTTGATTATGATACAACAGGAGTTATATTACTTACTAATGATGGGGAATTGACTAATCTTCTTTTACATCCAAGTAATAATATTGAAAAGGTTTATCTTGCTAAAATAAAAGGCATAATTAAAGGGGAGGATATTTGTAAATTAAAAAATGGAGTTACAATTAATAATTATAAAACTAGTCCTTGTTATATTAAACTTAAAAGTTTTAATAAAAAAACAAATACCTCAATGGTTGAGATAAGAATTCATGAAGGACATAATCATCAAGTTAAAAAGATGTTTGAAGTGATTGGTTATGATGTACTAAAACTAACAAGATTAAGATTTGCTTTTTTAGATACTACAAATTTAAAATCTGGTGAATATCGTATGTTAACTTCTAAAGAAGTTAAAAGATTATATAGTTTAGGTAAATGAGGTGATTTATGAAAAATAGTTTTACTAATTATATTCAAAATGATTTATATTTATCAGATTCTGATATTGAAATATTAGAAAAATATGAGATTGATTATTTAAAATTTAAAAGTGTTAAAGAGTTAATATTTTATTTAGAAGATATATTAAGAAATACAGATGTTTCTGAAGATTTAGAAGATTTAGTGATTAAACTTGCAGATTATAATTATTATTTTCAAACTCATAAATAAAAGGAGTAAATAATTACTTTTTTGTTACTATTTAAAGTCGTTTTTAAAACAATTTATTAAACTGTATTAGTATAAAAGTAATTAAAATTTAATATTATAGTTGATTATTAATATATCTTGATAAACAATTTAAAAATAAGGAAAATTTAATTTTGAATAGTAATTTTGGTTTCTAAAAATATTTAAGAAATTTACTAATCTTCATGGACTTTATTTTGATTATTTGTTAAAATGATATAGAGGTATTAATTATGGATATTATGGCAAACTTAAACGAGCAACAAAAAGAAGCTGTCGAATATATAAACGGACCACTTTTGGTACTTGCAGGGGCAGGAAGTGGTAAGACTCGAGTTTTAACAACGAGAATTGCCTATTTAATCGAACATGGAGTTAATCCTGATAATATATTAGCAATTACTTTTACTAATAAAGCTGCTCATGAAATGAAAGATAGAATTTATAAATTAATAGGTTATTCAGCTAAAACTATGCAAATTTCTACTTTTCATTCTTTTGGTTTACGAATAATTCGTGAGAATTTTGAATATTTAGGTTATGATAAAAATTTTGTTATTTTTGATAGTGATGATACTTTAACAATTATTAAAAAAATATTAAAAGATAAAAATTTAGATCCAACTAAATATAATCCCAAAGGAATTAGAAGTAAAATAAGCAGTTTAAAAAATGAACTAATATCCCCTAGTGATTATAAGCAACAAGCTATAACTGAATTTGATAAATTAGTATCCGAAATTTATATCAAATATGAAGATAGTTTAAAAAAAAATAATTCTTTAGATTTTGATGATTTACTCATTTTACCAATCGAATTATTTACAAAAAGAAAAGATATTTTAGAAATGTATCAAGAAAAGTTTAAATACATTTTAATTGATGAATACCAAGATACTAATGAAGCTCAATATCGGCTTACGAAGTTATTAGCAAGTAAATATAAGAATATTTGTTGTGTTGGAGATGCTGACCAATCAATTTATGGTTTTAGAGGAGCTAATTATCAAAATATTTTAAATTTTGAAAAAGATTATAAAAATGCCAAAATAATTAATCTTGAAGAAAATTATCGAAGTACTAAAACTATTTTAAAGGCTGCTAATAGTGTCATTAAGCATAATATAAATAGAAAGGAAAAGAATTTATTTTCTAATTTAGATATAGGTGATAAAATAAGTTATTATCGTGCTAGTTCAGGACTTCTTGAAGTAAAGTTTGTTATTGATAAGATAAAAGAGTTAATGAATGAAGGTAAAAGTTTATCTGATATGGTCGTTTTATATCGAACTAATGCTCAATCACGAAGTTTTGAAGATGGTTTTTTAAAAGCTAATATCCCTTATAAAATAGTGGGAGGAGTTAATTTCTATAATCGAGCTGAAATTAAAAATTTACTTGCTTATTTAAGACTTATCCATAACCCTAGTGATGACGTTAGTTTAGAGAGAATTATCAATGTTCCAAGACGAGGAATAGGACAAAAGACACTTAGTAACCTAATGGTTCAAGCAAATGAAAACAATACTAGTATATATGAAGCAATTACTTCTGGTAAAGAACTATTATTTAAAAATTTAATTGAAGAATTAAGAAGTCTCCAAGATACGATGCCTTTAATTGAATTTATTGATTTAGTTTTAGAAAAATCGGGAATTAAAGATGAATATAAAAATGAAAAAACTTTAGAAGCTGATATAAGACTTGAAAATCTTGAAGAATTTAAGTCAGTTGCTAAGACTTTTGAAGATGAAACTGGAGTTATATCTTTAGAAGATTTTTTGCTTAATGTTAGTTTAATAAGTGATACAACCGAAGTGCAAGAAGTTAAAGAAGCTATTCCATTAATGACTATTCATGCTGTTAAAGGGTTAGAATTTGATTATGTTTTTTTAGTAGGAATGGAAGAAAATATTTTTCCTCATGCTAATTGTTTATTTTCCAAAGAAGAAATTGAAGAAGAAAGACGTCTTTGTTATGTTGCAATTACAAGATGTAAGAAAAAACTTTTTTTAACTAATGCGAGAGTTAGACTTTTATATGGTCAAGAACAAATTAATCCTGTAAGTAGATTTATTTCAGAAATTGATGATGATTTATTAGATAATGTTGGAATAAAAATACTTAATGAAAATTCGCAAGAAATGGTATATAATAAAGATAAAGATCCAAAAGTTAAATTAAGTGATGCTTATATCGAAAAAGAAATGAATTATCAAGTTGGAGATTTTGTTTATCATGAAAACTTTGGAGCTGGAAAAGTTGTTGAGGTGATTCCTAATGAAAAAGATCCTAAACGAACATTATTAAAAATTGCTTTTAAATTGCCTTTTGGTATCAAAACATTAATTTATAGTCATAAGAGTTTAAGGAAGGTGTGATGATGATGAAAAAAGAATTAACTTTAGTTATTTTAGCTGCTGGTATGGGATCTAGATTTGGAGGTTTAAAACAAATAGAGCCAATAGGACCAAATGGTGAATTTTTAATTGATTATTCAATTTATGATGCCATTAAAGCTGGATTTAGTAAGATAGTTTTTATAATTAAAAAAGAAAACTATGATTTATTTAGAAAAACGGTTGGAAAACGGATTGAAGGAAAAATTCCTGTTTCTTATGTTTTTCAAGATATCGAGGATATTCCAAAAGGAGTAGAAATTCCAAGTGAAAGAGATAAACCTTGGGGAACAGGTCATGCTGTTTTAGCTACAAGAAATGTAGTTAATTCAAACTTTGTAATGATTAATGCTGATGATTTTTATGGATTTACGGCTTATAAAAAAATTAAAAAATTTTTTGATAAATTAGAAGATAGTGATTGTTATGCAATGGTTGCTTTTAGAACTGCTAATACAATGACTGAGAATGGTAGTGTTAAACGAGGAATTTGTGAAAGTAATGGTAAATACTTAACTAATATAATTGAATCTTCAGTTGAAAAAATAGATGGTAAAATTATAGCCTCTCCTCTTGATGGACGAGATAGTTTTGAAGTTCTTCCTAATTCTTTGGTATCTATGAATTTCTTTGGCTTTACTCCTAAAATATTTGAAGCTTTACAAAATGGGATAGTTAAATTTTTGGAAAAAAATAAAAATGATTTAACTAAATGCGAATATTTAATACCAGATATTGTTTTTGATGAAATTAAAAATCATGGTAAAAAAGTTTATATTCTTGAATCAAAAGATAAATGGTTAGGAGTTACATATAAAGAAGATAAAGATATAGTTGTTCGGGAACTTAACGAATTAATAAAGAAAGGAGTGTACCCATATGATTTATGGAAGTAAAATTACTATTTTTGTGCTTTTGCTTTCTTTTTTCTTTCTAACAGCTTGTTCTAATACGAGAGATTTTTCTTATAATTTATATGATGGTTATGAAATAAAAAGCATTAATCAAAGTGTAAAGTTATATAAAGATGAAAAATTTTTTGAAATTAATGATTTAGATTATCAAATTAAAGAATTTAAATATAATAGTGATGTTGTGTGTCTTGAACTAAGTGATGGAAATTATTATATGATTTATTATGTTGATGGAATGATTTCTGGTCCTCATACTCTTGATAGTCTAGAAAGTGAAATAAAAGATTTATCAATGACTTTTGATAATGATTTTGAAGATATTATGAAAGTAGAAGGAAAAGTATATGAATAAACAAGATATTAAAAAACGAATGGAAGAACTAGAAGGCATTATTAATAAGCTAAATTATGAATATTATACTTTAGATAATCCAAGTGTTGATGATAGTGAATATGATAGATTAATGCAAGAACTATTAAAACTTGAAAGTATGTATCCTGAGATGGCTTCTTCAAATTCTCCAACGAAGAGAGTTGGAGGAAAAGTCAATGATAGTTTTAATAAAATAACGCATGAACTTCCTATGTTATCACTTTCTAATGTTTTTACGGAAGATGATATTAGAACTTTTGATAGTCGAATTAGAAAAGAAAACATTGTTCCAAAGTATGTATGTGAATTAAAAATTGATGGGTTAAGTGTATCTTTAAAATATGTTAAAGGAGAATTACTTTATGCTGCAACAAGAGGAAATGGAGTAGTTGGTGAGGATATTACAGATAATGTTAAAACTATAAAAACAATTCCTTTAAAATTAAAAGAGCCAATTGATATTGAAGTTAGAGGGGAAATATATATTAGTAAAAAAACTTTAGCTAGGTTAAATGCTAAACGTATTAAAGAAGGCTTAGAACCATTTAAAAATGCGAGAAATTTAGCAAGTGGTTCTATAAGACAATTAGATAGTAGTATTGCTGCTGAAAGAAATCTTGATGCTTTCTTATATCATTTACCTAATCCCTTAGATTATGGAATTACAACTCATTTTGAAGCTTTAGAATTTATGAAAAAATTGGGCTTTGTTACTAATCCCAATAATAGATTAGTTGATGGCATTGAAGGTATTCTTAATTATATAGCTGAAAAAGCTGATGAAAGACCTAATTTACCCTATGATATTGATGGAATTGTTATTAAATTAAATAATATTAAAGATCAAATGCGACTAGGAAGTACAGTTAAATACCCTAAATGGGCAACAGCTTATAAATTCCCACCTGAAGAAGTAGTTACGAAATTAAAAGATATTATTTTTACAGTTGGTAGAACAGGACAAGTAACTCCCAATGCTATCTTAGAACCTGTTAATGTTATGGGCTCAACTATTTCCAAAGCTACTCTTCATAATGAAGAATATGTTCTTGAAAAAGATATAAGAGTAGGGGACTATGTTGTGATTATTAAAGCTGGTGATGTTATTCCCCGAGTTGAAAGTGTTAAATATGAAAGACGAACTGGCTCTGAAATACCATTTAAGATGATTGATACTTGTCCAATTTGCGGGGAGGCTTTAGTCCAAAAAGATAGTAATTATTATTGTGTTAATCCTAAATGTGATGCTAAACATATAGAATCTTTAATTCATTTTGCCTCAAAAGAAGCAATGAATTTAAATGGTTTTGGTGAAAAGATTGTTGAAGATATGTATAATCTTGGTTTTATAAAAAGGATACCTGATTTTTATCATTTAGAAAAATATACTGATGAATTAATGTTACTTGAAGGGTTTGGTCAAAAAAGTGTTCAAAATCTCTTAATGGAAGTTGCAGAAAGTAAGAAAAATTCTCTTGAAAGATTATTGTTTGCTCTTGGTATTAGACATATTGGCTTTAAAACAGCGACAATTCTAGCTCGAAAATTTATTGATATGGATACACTTATGAAAGCAAGTTATGAAGATTTAAGTAATATTC